>JAGTUZ010000117.1 GCA_018224415.1 Bacteroidota bacterium
CGCCGTAGATCGGCTGGGGGAAATGGCCGTGCGCGACCCAGTCGAAACCGACGTGGTCAAACGGCGAGGTCGCCGCTTTTTTCGGGAGCGTAAGCGTCATGGGCGTGTCGTCGGTCGGGAGTCCCGTCAGCGCCGTCTCGTCGAAGCGTACTCCGACCGCGAGCAGGCTGCCGTCGGCCGCGATACGCTCGTAGGTCGTCACCTGTCCCTGACCCAACGAAAGGGTCTGGCCGTCGTGTGTGACAGGCTGGGCTGGCTGGGCCGGACTGTCGTCGTCGCTGCAACCGGTAAAGGCGAGCACAAAGCAAAACGCTCCCGCGAGCAGGAGTGGAAATCTATACATGATCCGATCCTTTCATATGATGGAATATGACGGCGTTTGCCGTCATAAGGAAGATGGTTGACTCCCGGACATAATAGCGTTTTTCGTATGCTATTCCAAGCAAGGCGGGACCCTGACATTTTTGATGTGTTGGAACAGCAGGTAACAGGCCTCGGTCAGGTTTGGTGGCATCTCTGCCTCTATTTCCGTATGATGATATATCCCCCTGATAGACCACGGAGCCCCACCGCCATGAAGGAAGCGGACAAACTCGACAAAATCGCCATCACCGTTCAGTCCCATCGCCTGCTCAAGCAACTGCTGCAGGAGAACCCCACGCTCGAGGAGATCATGCGCAACTCGAAGAACGAAACCGAGGCGCTGGTCGGTGTGCAGCACTGGGTGGTGGAAGAACTGAAGAAGAATCCAGACGCCTACGACTACTATCGCCAGGGACATGGCGGACGCAAACGTTTCGAACGGCTGCAGTGGAAGGATTTTGCGGCCATCCGTCTGCTGGACTACATCGACAATGCAGGACGGGAGTTTCCCGACCACAACCTCCGCGGGGAGATCGCGGTCAGTAACCCGATCAAGCTGATCTGGCTGGCCGTGAACAAGGGCACGGGCGGCGCGAAACCGTATTTCTTCGAAGACATGCTGCACCTCTTCCGCCAGTTTTCCGGCACGAGCAAACCAAGTGCTCCCGACGACGAACAGGTGCGCGCATGGATGGATCGGTATCCTTCGGGAAGCGACCCTCGTATCATCACGCTGCGCAAGGAGAACCGTGAACGCATCATCAACATCCTGATCGATATGATCGACGCGGGTGAGATCTCCAGCCACCGCTACCAATTCTCCGAGGGCATGTCGCGCGAACAGAAGTTCCTCCAGATGCTGCGCTGGTGGGACGAACACACCTTCCATCTCCACTTCGCCATCCGGACGCCGGATCTGCTGAACCGCATGCTGGGCGAGTCGCTGGATCCCGACACGATGAAACTGCTCTACGAAGCGGAAGCGAAAGGCATTCCCTTTTTTGTCAATCCCTACTATCTCTCTCTCCTTCACGTCCGGGTGCCGTACTTCGCCATCGGCGCCGACCTCGCCATCCGCCATTACGTCGTGTACAGCAAGCAGCTGATCGATGAATTCGGACATATCGTCGCCTGGGAGAAGGAAGACCTCGTGCGGCCGGGCGAACCCAACGCGGCGGGCTGGCTGCTTCCGTCGGAGCATAACGTGCATCGGCGCTATCCCGAGGTGGCCATCCTGATCCCCGACACCATGGGCCGCGCCTGCGGCGGACTCTGCGCCTCCTGCCAGCGCATGTACGATTTCCAGCGCGGGAACCTGAATTTCAACCTCGAGCGGCTGCGACCGCAGGAGACCTGGTCCGAACGCCTTCGGCAGCTGCTCTCCTATTTCGAGGAAGATGCCCAACTGCGCGATATCTTGATCACGGGAGGCGACGCGCTGATGAGCAGTGACCACTCCCTCAAGCAAATCCTTGACGGCATCGTGGAGATGGCGGAACGGAAGGTCGCGGCGAATGAAACACGTCCGGAGGGCGAGAAATACGCAGAGCTGCAACGCGTGCGCCTCGGCTCGCGTCTGCCTGCATATCTGCCGCAGCGGGTCACCCCGGAGCTGACGGAACTGCTCGCCGATTTCAAGCGCCGCGCGTCCGAGATCGGCGTGCGACAGTTCGTTGTGCAGACACATTTCGAGTCGCCGATGGAGATCACGCCGGAAACGCGGGAGGCCGTGCACCGGCTGCTGGAGGCCGGCTGGATGGTCACCAACCAACTGGTGTACACAACGGCAGCGTCGCGGCGGGGACACACCGCCCGCCTCCGGGAGCTGCTCAACGACATCGGTGTCGTGCCCTACTACACCTTCACCGTGAAAGGGTACATGGAGAACAACTTCAACTTCGCACCCAACGCCCGCGCGGTGCAGGAGGAAATCGAAGAGAAGCGTCTCGGAAGTATCCCTGCCGCGCATCATGATACCATTCGCGACTTCCCCATGGACACCGAGCACCTCAAGGAGCGCATCGACATGCTGCGTCGCGAGACCGGCCTCCCCTTCCTTGCAACGGACAGGAATGTCCTGAATCTCCCCGGCGTCGGGAAAAGCCTGACCTTTCGCGTCATCGGCATTACGCGCTACGGCAGGCGCATCCTCGCCTTCGACCATGACGGCACGCGCCGGCACAGCCCGGTCGTCGACACGATGGGAAAAATCATCATCATCGAATCGAAATCCATCAGCGAATACTTGCAGCAGTTGGCCGACATCGGCGAGGACGCAACCGAATACACCGATGTCTACGGGTATTCCCTCGGGGAAACCGAGCCACGGATGAGCCTGTTCGAATACCCACAGTACGCATTCACCACGACCAAGGAAATGACGAATCTCGAAAGTTGCCTCCAAGGCACACCATTCGAGTGATCGTTCCCTCAACGACTGCGTGACCAGACTTCCGAGCACATGGCGAATATCGAGCGTGATGTTCACGCTATGCAGCAAGGCAATGATTTCATGGGGACGTCTCGACAGCAGGAGTGGTACACACGCACGGGAATTTCCGGGCGAAGCGTTATGTTGCATGTGCGGATTTTCCCGGGGCGATGGCCGAGGCTCGGCGGACGCTCCCCTGTATCATCTTGCACAGCCACTCTTCATGGATGCCTCTTCACTTGCTCTTGCCCTGCTGGCCGTTGTGCTCGGGCTCGCCGTTCTCGTCTGGAGCGCCGACCGCTTCGTCGAGGGCGCCGCGGCGCTGGCACGGCTTTTCGGCATGTCTCCCCTGCTCATCGGCATGGTCATCGTCGGATTCGGGACCTCCGTGCCCGAAATGATCGTCTCCGCCTTCGCGGCGCTGGACGGCAATCCGGAAATCGCCCTGGGCAATGCCTACGGCTCGAATATCACCAACATCGCGCTCATCCTGGGGATCTCCGCGCTGATGCGTCCCATCGCCGTGGCCTCGCGGGTGGTGCGGTTGGAGATGCCGATCCTGCTTGGCGTGACGGCCTTCGCCGGCCTCGAACTCTATACCGGCGATCTGACGCGTCTCGACGCGGTGATGCTGCTGGTCGTGTTCGCCCTGCTGATGGGCTGGTCGATATGGCAGAATGCGCGCAAGCGCCCGGACACACTCGAAGAGGAAATCGATAAGGAATTCTCGCAGTCGCGGATGACTACAGTACAGGCAGGCGCCTGGACCGTGGTGGGACTGCTGCTGCTGATCGTCAGCTCCCGCGCGCTGGTATGGGGCGCCGTGGAGATCGCAACGGCGCTGGGTGTGAGCAATCTGGTGATCGGTCTGACCGTCGTGGCACTCGGGACTTCCCTGCCGGAACTGGCGTCGTCCCTGGCCGCCGCAAGAAAAAACGAGTACGACATCGCGCTCGGCAATATTCTCGGATCCAATCTCTTCAATACGCTGGCCGTCGTCGGCATCGCCGGCGTCATATCCCCGCTGCGCATCCCCGCGGATGTGCTGACGCGCGATTATCCCGTCATGGCGGGAGTGACCTTGCTGCTGTTCCTTTTCGTGTATGGATTCCGTGGTCCGGGACGCATCACTCGCGTCGAAGGCGGGGTGCTGCTCGGCATCTTTGTGCTCTACTCGGTGTATCTCGTGTTCACCGCAACGGCCTGATCGCGCGACGGCCTGAACTGTTCACCGCAACGGCCTGATCGCGCAACGGCCTGAACTGTTCACCGCAACGGCCTGATCGCGCAACGGCCTGATCTGATCACCGCAACGGCCTGATCGCGCGACGGCGCAGCACCGTCAGCGAATGCGCTTGGTGATGTCCTTTGCGAGGGAAACGAGGGTCTTTTTCAGATCCACCACGCCAGGATGTTCGAGATGGACGTGGATCGCGAGTTTCGGAGAGATGAGTACGGAAAGCTGTTTCCATTTCGCCGACCATATCGCCTGGCGGCCGACTCCTTTCACCGTCTCGCCGTCCTTGTACGTCGAGAGAATGCTCTCGAAGTCCTTTTCACTTGTCAGGTCGACGAACACCACCATCAGTTTGCTGCCGGACGGCGCGACCCCCGCCTTGACCCGTTGCTTGTCTCGTTTATCCGGCCGTCCCCACACCACCGTGGCGGTCGGGTAGGTCTTGGTCATGAATTCCTCGAACTTCACATCCTCCCCCTCCTTCATCTTGAAATGCGTGCGTACGAACGCGGCGGTGACAACGTCCTCGTACGTCTGTGCATACGCCGTCGACACGAGAAATGGGAGCAGGAAGGCCAGGGCGGCAAGGCGGCGCGGGTCGAAGGCGAAAGACATGGGAACTCCGTATGGGTAAGGTCGTTGCACAGAAAGCATAGTCAGGGTAAACGCGACACGGGATCGACTGTTCCCGCGCAATATCGGTATTTATTTCTTTTCCCGCTCTTTCAATTCATCGATCACTGTTTCCTTGGCCATCGGCGTGCGCATCGTGTGCGCGGCCCGTGCGATGGCGTACGCGGCGATCGGGGCGGTGAGAAAGACGAACAGGATCACCAGCAGCGATTCGGTTGTCACCCAGATGTCGCGGAAGTGCAGAGCGACCCCCAGCATCATCAGCACAACACCGAATGCGCTGCCCTTGGTGGCTGCGTGCATGCGCGTGTAGAGATCGGGGAAGCGCACGATGCCGAAGGCCGCGACAACAAAGAACAGGGCACCACCGACCAACAACAGGGCGGTTGCATATTGTACGATCATGATTGCCTCCGTTCAAGGAAACGGGCAAGGGCCACGGTACCAAGAAAGGCGGTGAGTGCCAGCATGACAGCGGCGTCGAGGACAATCGCGGATTCGGCGAGCACGCTGTAGGCGGCGATCATGCCGATGGCCAGGGCAGCAATGAGATCGAGCGCCACGACGCGGTCCAGCAACGACGGTCCGAGCGCGAGACGCCAGAACGCAAACGCCATGCCGGCCATGAGCAGCAGCATCGCGGCGGACGCGGCCAGGTGCGCGGGGGTCGACACATCGAATACCATTAGAAGATCTCCTGGATCCGATAGACATACCCATCGAGGATTTCCTGCCGCACGCGTGCAGGATCGTCAAGGTACATGCAGTGAACGTACAGCGTGTCGCGTTCCTCGGTCACGTAGATACTCACGGTCCCTGGCGTCATTGTGACCAGATTCGTGAGCACGATGAGCTGGCGATCCGTAAGCACCGGCAGGGGCACGGCAATGATGCCCGGTCGGAAACGATTGCGCGGCGTGAGCACGTCGTGCGCGATACGGAGATTCGAGAGAAGCAACTCCCATACATAAAACGGGATGAAGCGCAGAAGACGATACAGCCGGAGCCAGGGGGATCGTTGTTCGCTCATTGCGGACCTCCGAGGACAGCCCGAATATACTGTTCCGGCTCGAGCAACTGCCGGGCCGCCGCGTCGGTCCACTCGAACACCCCCTGGGCGGCGATGCCCATGATCACGGTCAGCAGCACCAGGCACGCGAGCGGAAGGATGTACAGCAATCGCGCGGAAGACGTCAGCGGCGTGATCCGCGCAGCGGCGGCAGACGAAGCACTCGCTTCCGAAGCGTCCCCCGCGGGAGCATTCGGATCGTCCTTCCAGAACACTTCGTTCCAGATTTTCATCATGGAAAAGAGCGTGAGCACGCCGACGGCGAGCGCCACCGCGGCGAGCAGGAATTCTCCCGCATCGAGTCCCGCCTTGACCAGGGCGAATTTCGCGAAGAATCCGGAGAACGGCGGAAGACCGGCCAGCGAGATCGCGGCCAGCAGAAACAGCGCCGTCAGGAGTGGAGCGCTGCGCAGCAATCCACCGATATTCTTGAGTGTCGTGTCGCCGCGCACCGCCAGCACGTATCCCGCGACGAGAAACAGGGCCGTCTTCGCGATTGCGACATGCAGCGTGAAGTAGATGGCGCCGGAAAGCGCGAGCGGCGTGAACACCGCCAGGCCGATAAGCGCATACCCGATCTGGCTGACGATGTGAAAAGACAGCAGGCGCCGCATCTCCCCCTGTGCAACCGCGCCGATCACTCCGGTGATCATCGTCATGGCGGCGAGCACAACAAACAACGGACGCGTGAAATCCGTGTCGTGCACAAACACCATCGAGAACGTACGCATAAGTGCGTATATGCCGACCTTGGTCAGCAGGCCGGAAAACAGCGCGGTGACCGGGACGGGCGGGACATGATAGGAGTCGGGCAGCCAGAAGAAAAACGGGAATACCGCGGCTTTGATGCCGAAGGAGGCCAGGAAGAGGACTGCGGACACGTTCAGCGCCGCATTCTCTGCATCGGTGCCCGACAGCATCGCCAGGCTGGCGAGATTGAGCGTGCCGGTCTTTCCGTACAGGAGGCCGGTGCCGATGAGAAACATCGCGGATGCCAGCAGGTTCAGCGTGACATATTTCACGGCGCCCTGGAGCTGTTTCTGTTCCCCGCCGAGAACGAGAAGGACGAAGGAGGCGATGAGCATGACCTCGAACCAGACAAACAGGTTGAAGAGGTCTCCGGTGAGGAAGGCACCGCTGACGCCCATGAGCAACACATGCACCAGGGGAAAATACCCGAATCGCCGTCGCGGAAGATCAATCGCCGCGAGCGAATACACAATCACCGCCAGACCGATCACCGCGGTCAGCAGGAGCATCAGTGCGCTGAACAGATCAACAACGAGCACGATGCCGAAGGGCGCTGGCCAGTCTCCGAGGCGGAGGACCTGGATGCTGCCGTCCGCGGCGGCGTCGAGCAGTGAGATAGCGGACGTTAGCATTCCCATGCCACCGATGACCGCGATGGACTGCTGCGCGCGCTGCGATGTGCGCAGAAGCATGGACAGCACGGCGGCAACGAGAGGAATGAGTATCGGCGCGACCAGCAGCAGATTCATCCCTTCCTCCCATCGAGTTCGTCCAGATCGTCGAGACCGCTTGCCTGGTAGGTCCGCTTGATCAACACAAGGAAAAAGGCGAACAGTCCGAAACTGATCACGATCGCGGTGAGGATAAGCGCCTGCGGAAGCGGATCGGCATACGGCTGCTCGAGCTGCCGCGCGCCTTCGGCAACGATCGCGGGCGCTGCGCCCTTCAATCCGCCAGCGGTGAAGATGACCAGGTTTGCGGCGTGACCAATGAAAATCAGGCCAAGCACCAGCCGCATGAGACTGCGGCGGAGGATGAGAAACACTCCAGCCGCAAACAGGACACCACTGAGAATGGCGAGAAGCAGTTGCATGTCAGCCACCCTCCCCTTCGGCTTCGACCAAGGCGAAAAAGATGGTCAGCACAAAACCGATAACCGCGAGGTAGACACCGAGATCAAACCACAGCGGTGTGCCCAACGGAAGGGACCCGATAAAAGGCAACTCCGGGTGCCACCACATGCCGGTGAGGAAAGGACGACCGGCGATCAACGCAGGCAGGCCGGCGGACAGGGCGACGAGCAGGCCGACGGCGAGAAGGGTACGGGGGACGATACGCAGCCAGCGCCTCGCCGGCGCGGGACCCAGAGCCATCGCGTAGAACGCGATTGCCGAAGCGGCAAGCAGTCCGCCGATGAATCCGCCGCCCGGCGCGTTGTGGCCACGCAGGAGCAGAAAGAGGGACGCCAGACTGAGCAGCGGCGTCAGCGATCGTGCGGCGATGCGGAGGATGACCGAACTCATGTCGATTCCTCCTTCCCTTCGTCCGATGCCGACAGGTCGTCCGGGATTTCGTCCTCCGTCCGGCGGAGCTTGAGCAGCGCATACACGCCAAACGCCGCAACGGCGATCACGGTGATTTCACCGAGTGTGTCCAACGCGCGGAAATCCACGAGAATGACGTTCACCACGTTGCGTCCGAAACCTTGAGCCAGACTGTTTTCCGCGAAAAAGCCGGAGATGGACGGACGGAACTGCACCTCGGCGGCGAGAAGTGCGAGGGCGGTGACAACCGCACCGGAGGCGAGGGCGATGGTGCCGTCCCGCAGCCGCGTGAAGAACGACGACCGCTTTCGGAGCTGCGGCAATCTTGCCACGACGAGAACGAAAATGATCACCGTCAACGTCTCGACGAGGATCTGCGTGATGGCGAGGTCGGGAGCGCTGTAAAAAATGAAAATGAGCGAAACGCCGAAGCCGATGACGCCGAGTCCCGCCACGGCGACCAGTCGCGTGCGCGCAACCAGTACCAACACGGTGGCCGCGATGATCAGCAGCACGAGACCATATTCGTACAGCGCGACGCCTTCGAGCGTCCACTCGACGGGAAAGGCCGGTAGCGAAAGGAGCGCACGCGCGAGGAGGATCAGCACGGCCACGATCACCGTCACCAGATAGCTGCGCAGGCTGCCGTTCTGCATCAGCCGGGTTGTCGCCGCCGCAGCGCCCGGCAGCGACCCAACCGCCCCGTGGTACAGGCCCGTCGGTGTCAGTAACGCGGGCCACCGGACACGACCGGCGAAACGCCGCGCGAGGCGGCGCAGGGCGAATAGCAGGACGCCGAGCACGACGGTAAACACGCTGAGCAGAAAAACCAGATTGACGCCATGCCAGAGAGCGAGGTCGACGTCAAGTTGTGTCGCGCGCACCGCGGCTGCCGCGGGCTCGATCAGCACTTCGCCGAGCACATCCGGGAAGAGTCCGAATAACAGACCCATCGATCCCATAAGCAGCGGACCGATCCAGAAGGCGATGCCGCCTTCGTGCACGCCGGCAGGACGGCGTTCACGGGCCGCGAGAAATGGACGGATGCCAACGATCAATGCCACCGCGATGTTGGCGGCGTTGGCCAATACACCGGAGGCAAGCAGCAGCAGCGCGGCTGCCGGGGCCTGCAGCTTCGCCTCGTACATGAGTTCCTTCCCGATGAAGCCGAGCAGCGGAGGGAAGCCGGTCATCGACAGCGCCGCCAGTATGGCTGCGGCACCGGTGAACGGCAGCACGCGAAGAAGGCCGCCCAGACGGCGGACGTCACGGGTTCCTGCTTCGTGGTCGACGCTGCCGGCGACCATGAACAGCGCGCCCTTGTATAGCGAATGGACAACGAGAAATACCAGCATCGCCTTGGCAGCGAGATCGGTGCCGATCCCGATGAGCAGTACCAGCATTCCCAGCGCGCTGACGGTGGAATAGGCGAGCAGGCGCTTGAGATCGGTCTGCGCGAACGCCATCAACGCGCCGACCAGCATGGTCGCGGCGCCTGCGAACGTGACAAGATAGTGCCACTCGGCACTGCCTCCGAGCAGCGGCGTCATCCGCGCCAGCAGGTACACACCGGCCTTGACCATCGTCGCGGAATGAAGATAGGCGCTGACCGGCGCCGGAGCGGCCATCGCGCCGGGCAGCCAGAAATGGAACGGGGCCTGAGCGGATTTGGTGAACGCTCCGAGCAGCACCAGAAACAGCGCCGGGGTGTAGAGCGGACTCGCATGCACCTGCTCCGCGCGCTGCAGCAGTTCGCTGAATTCGAAGGTCCCCCCTGCTGCCGCCGCGATGAGTATCAGACCGGCAAGCAGCGCCAGACCGCCCGCTCCGGTCACCAGCAGTGCCTGCAGGGCAGAGCGGCGGGATTCGACGCTCTCGTGATTATACCCGATGAGCAGGAAAGACGTGATCGAGGTCAGTTCCCAGAACACAAACAAGGCGATAAGATTGTCGGACAGCACCAATCCCAGCATCGCCGCCATGAACAAAAAGAGAAACGCATGAAAACGTCCGAGACGTGGCGCCCCCTTCAGATAGCCACCGGCATAGATCACAACCAGCGCGCCGATGCCGGTGATCAGAAGGAAGAAAAGCGCGCTGAGACCGTCGAAGCGGAAAGACAGCGAGACGCCGAGCGACGGAATCCACGCGACCCGCTCGAGCAGCGGCGCTGCGGCAACGTCCGGAAGACGCGTGATTCCCCAGACGAAAAGCCCCGCTGGAAACAAAGCGAGCAGCCAGCCGCTCCAATCGCGCGTGAAGCGCACCACGACGGGCGCTGCCGCGGCGACGGCGAAGAGCAGGAGAATGATGGTCAGGAACTGCATCGCTGTGTATCGAATGACGGATTCTGTGACTGCGCCTCCCCGACAACCCGGAGGTTCGATCTTTTCCTGAACAACGAGGCAGGTCGATTCGTTTCGGACAGACGGCAAAATCGACGGTCAACAATGCAGATTTGGCAAAAAGCGCGGGTCAGTCCTCCGCTGGCGCCCGGAGCAGCATGGCAAAGGCCTCGTCTCGCCGGGAGAATGAAAATCGCGCGGTTTCGGTTGCGAGTGCCTGGCGAATGCGGTGATTGGCGAGATTGCCCGGACTGCCTTCATGCGTGGACGCGGTCACCGACGGCGTTGCGAGCGATCCTGCACGAAGCTGCTCCGCCACTTCACGGTACGCGTCGCGGAACGGCAGGCCGCTATCCATCCGTTGACGGATGGCGTCGACGCTGAAGATTTCGGCGTACCGTCCGTCGGCAAGGATGTCGTCGCGAAGGTCGATGAATTCCAGCACATGGCGCAGCACCTGGATGCATTCAAGCAAGTCATCGATGGACGGAAATAGGGTTTCCTTGATGATCTGCAGGTCCCGGTGATACCCGGACGGAAGATTGGCCATGCACAGCGCGATGTCACCCGGCACGGCCTGGATGCGGTTGCAGCGCGCGCGGACGAGTTCGAACACATCGGGATTGCGTTTGTGCGGCATGATGCTTGAACCAGTGGTGATCTCCTCGCGCAGGCGGACAAAAGCGAAATTGCCCGAAGCGAACAGGCAGACATCGGCGGCGAAACGCGCGAGCGTCGCCGCGACCGAAGCAAAGGCCTGTGCGGCAATACGTTCGGTTTTTCCACGCGCAAGTTGGGCATCGATTGCGTTGACGTGCATCGTTTCAAATCCGAGCAGTTCGGTTGTACGCATGCGATCGATCGGGAAGGCGCTGCCATAGCCGGCGGCGGAACCGAGCGGATTGCGGTCTGCCACCCGATAGGCAGCATAAAGGAGTATCAGATCCTCTCCGATGCTTTCCGCATGGGCCGCGAACCACTGGCCGAATGAGGACGGCATGGCCGCCTGCCCGTGTGTGTATCCGGGCATTCCCACGCCCGCCGAGTCGTCGGAACGGTCGAGCAGCTCTTCCGCCAGGCCGGCGCTCTGTTCGACGACCTCGCGGATGCGGTCGCGGAGGAACAGCTTCACATCGACCAGCACCTGGTCGTTCCGTGATCTCGCCGTGTGGATGCGCTTGCCCGCCTCTCCTACTGCCCTGGTGAGCTGCAGTTCGACCTGGGAATGCACGTCCTCGACGCCTTCCTCGATGGCGAAGCGTCCGGCGATGATGTCGCTGTGAATGGTCTGCAGTCCCCCCTCCACGGCGGCGTGCGCGGCCGCATCCAGCAGCCCGCATTCCGAGAGCATGCGCGCATGCGCGAGCGAGCCGAGCACGTCGTATTGCGCAAGACGCAGATCGAATTCCGGATCCCTGCCGACCGTGAAGGCATGGATCAGCGGATCGGTGTGTCCGCCTTTTTCCCAGAGTTTCATCGCAGTTCCTCCGCATAACGTGCGAGCAGCGCGGGATACAGCCGCAGCCCGCGCGCGAGTTCCTCGAGCGTGATGTATTCCCCGGCCGTGTGCGAGCGTTCCGAACGGCCGGGACCGATTTTCACCGATGGCATCCCGAGCAGCGCCTGGTCCGACATCGTCGGGGATCCAAACTGTCGCACGCCGAGCGCCTCCGCAGCGAGCACGATGGGATGATCCATGTCAATCGACGACGGCCGCAGGCGCATCGACCGCGGTGTCAGTTGTGATTCCACCTGCGCCCGCAGTGTTTCGAGGATTTGCTCGTGCGTGTAACACTCGGTCACGCGAACGTCGACCACAAAACGACAGATGTCGGGGATGACGTTGTGCTGCGTGCCCGCCTCGATCTGCGTCACGGTCAGACGGACGGGACCGAGCAGCGGAGAAACATCCGGGAAGCGCAGCAGCTCGATGCGCGCGATATCGCGGACGGCGATGCTGATCGCATTCACGCCCGTATCGCGCGCCGCGTGACCGGCACGACCCTGCGCAAGGCCGTCGAGCACCATCAGCCCTTTCTCCGCCACCGCCAGATCCATGTCCGTCGGCTCACCCACGATGGCGAGGTCCACCGGACCAACATCATCGATCACCGAGGCCACGCCTCCCGCGCCGGCAATTTCCTCTTCCGCGCTCAATACGAGCAGCAGGTTGAATGGCAGATCGTCCCGGTCGCGCATCGCGAGAAAGGTCTGGCAAAGGGCGACGAGGCATCCGCCGGCGTCGTTGCTTCCCAGTCCCGTCAGCCGGCCATCCTGGAGCAGGGGTTCGAAGGGATCGCGATCCCACGAGACGACGGGACGCACGGTGTCATGATGCGAACAGAGCATCACCGTCGGACGACCGGGATCGTGCGTGCGTACGCGTACCCAAAGGTTGTTGCCCTTGCGATGCGGCGTCGCGCCGCGTGCGGACAGCCAGTCGGCAAGCAGATCCGCGGTGGCTCCCTCCTCGCGACTGAAGGATGGAATACGGATCATCGCCTCCAGCAGGGCAACTGCCTCCTGCAGCGCCACTGCCTCCCGCAATGCCTCGGTCTCTGACGGTGCCGCGTACTTCCCAGGCGTGTTCACAGGCGCACTTCCGTTCCGCCGTGCGGGGCATCGGCATTGAGGAGTTCCAGACCTTCCAGTCCGATGATCAGCACGCGTCGCGTTCCCGCCCGCAG
>JAGTUZ010000118.1 GCA_018224415.1 Bacteroidota bacterium
CCACGTTTTCCAGCGTGAGTTCGATTTCCATGCCATCGAAGGGCACGACCATCGGACCCCACCAGTCACGGTTGAAGCTGGCGCCCTTGGGATAGATCGAGATGTCGAAATCACCGCGTCCCAGCGCCCGCGAATCCGCCCGCGCGGTGGACGGGTGGGCCCGGCGTTCGCCGTTCACATACAGCCGCTTGCCTGCGAGTTCGACCGTGTCGCCGGGAAGGGCCACACAGCGCTTGACGTAATTCATCACCGATGGCTGTTCGATCATGCCTCCGCCTCCGGGGAATTCGAATACCACCACATCGCCGCGCTGCACGGATGCGAGTCCGGGCAGGATCTGCACATGCGGGATGCGGATACCCGTCAGCGGAATGGCCCGCGGGGTGCGCAGGCCGTAGATGAACTTGTTGACAAAGAGATAGTCGCCCACCAGCAGCGTCTCGCGCATCGAGGGCGTGGGGATGCCGAAGGCCTCGATGAAAAAAACCTTGATGAACAGCGCGATGAAGAGGGCATAGAGGACAATGCGACCGTATTCCCCGAACAATCCACGGCGTGGTGCGGACTCCTCCGCCGGGGGGGAGGGATCGCTTTCCGTTTCCGTTACGGGTACATCGTCGGAGTCGGGAGGGGCGGGACTGCCAGGATCGTGAGAGAGAGGCGGTTCCTCTGTCATCTCAATTGATCAGGTTGAACATACGCGAGAATTTGATTCTCTTGAAGAAATTGCCGGGTCCCTGGTCCATCGACCAGTACACCATCATCGGTGTGCCGATGACATACTCCTCGGGGATGAAGCCCCAGAAGCGGCTGTCGAGCGAGTCGTCGCGGTTGTCGCCCATGCCAAACACATAGTCGCGCTCAACAGTGTACGACGTCGTTTTCTTTCCGTCGATCAGGATCTCGCCGCCGCGGATCTCCACCTCATGGCCTTCGCGGCGGATGAACGTGGCCCATTCGGTGATGTTGTCCATCGACAGCGCGATCACGTCGCCCTCGCCCGGCACGACCAACGGACCGTAGAAATCCTTGTTCCACGGCTTGCCCGGCGGAAAGATTTTCGGATCCGGGACGTCCGGATTTTCGCGGTGGTTGTAGTACATCACACCCGGTGGATTGTCGAAGGGCTTGCCGTTGACGTACAGTTTCTTGTCCTCGATGCGGACGGTGTCGCCCGACACGGCCACGCAGCGTTTGAGGTAGAACTGGAACTGGCTGGCCTTCACTTCCTCGCGGTATCCTGGGAAGATGAACACGATCACGTCGCCTTTTTCCACTTCGGCGAAGCCGGGCGTATGCCAGAAGGGAATTTCGATTTCCGTGCCGAAGAGAATGCCGATCAGGGGAACCGTCGGAGGCGTGGTGCCGCCGTAGATGAACTTGTTGACGAACAGGAAATCGCCTGCCATCACAGTGTTTTCCATCGACCCCGTCGGCACCTGGAAGGACGCCAGCACGAAGCTGTTGAGGATGATAACCGCGATCAGCGCGAAACCGAGCGACTTGAGCGTCTCCTTGAAGCTGCTCTTGGCCTTGGACGTTTCCTTTTTCCTGTCGTTTTTCATGGCAATCCGAAGGTGATAATACGAGGAATTCGTATGGAATGGAAGTGCGGAACAGAAGCGGAAGTACGTCGCCGTTCACACGTGGTTACGGGGGGGACGAAGATTTGCCTGTGATCGGATCCGCTGTGTTGCCGGATCAGTCATCCATCGAGAGCACGGCGAGGAAGGCTTCCTGCGGAATTTCGACCGCGCCCACCTGTTTCATGCGTTTCTTTCCTTCTTTCTGTTTCTCGAGCAGCTTGCGCTTGCGCGAGATGTCGCCGCCGTAGCACTTGGCTGTCACGTTCTTGCGCAGGGCCTTGACCACATCGCGCGAAATGACCTTGGTGCCGATGGCGGCCTGGATCACTACCTCGAACATCTGGCGGGGAATGAGCTCCTTGAGCTTGCGGCACAGGCGGCGGCCCCAATCATAGGCCTTGTGACGGTGCACGATGCTCGAAAGGGCGTCCACCGGTTCGCCGTTGAGCAGGATGTCGAGCTTGACAAGGTCGGATTCACGGTAGTCCATGAACTCATAGTCCAGCGATGCATAGCCGCGCGAGACCGATTTGAGCTTGTCATAGAAGTCGAAGATGATTTCCGAAAGCGGCAGTTCGAACTGCACGTCGGCGCGCGTCGGATCGATGTATGTCGTGTTCAGGTACACGCCGCGGCGGTCCATGCAGAGCTTCATGATGTTGCCCATGTACTCCGACGGCGTGATGATCTGCGCCCTGATGAACGGCTCTTCCACATGGTCTATCTTGCCCGGGTCGGGAAGGTCAGCCGGGTTGTCCACCACCACTCGTTCGCCGGTCGCGGCGATTTCCACGATGTACTCGACATTCGGCACCGTGTTGATGATGGTCATGTTGAATTCGCGTTCGAGGCGTTCCTGCACGATTTCCATGTGCAGCAGGCCCAGAAAGCCCGCGCGGAAGCCGAAGCCCAGGGCGACGGAGGACTCGGGCACATAGGTCAGCGCCGAGTCGTTGAGGCGCAGCTTCGACAGCGCCTCGCGCAATTCCTCGAATTCCTCGCTCACGGTTGGATAGAGGCCGCTGAACACCATCGGCTTCACTTCCTTGTAGCCGGGCAGCGGGGCGGGGGCGGGATTCTTCGCATTCGTGATCGTGTCGCCGACGTTGGTGTCGGCCACGGTCTTGACGCCCGCGATCAGGTAGCCGACGTCGCCGGCCGTCAGGGAGCCAGTGCGCTGCTTGCGCATTTTCAGGATGCCCAGCTCCTCTACTTCGAATTGCTTGTCGTTTGCGAAAAAGCTGATCGTCTCTCCCTCACGGATGTTACCCTGCACGACGCGCATGTAGACGACGGCGCCGCGGTAGGGATCGAACACCGAGTCGAAGATCAGCGCCTGCAGCGGGGCCTCGGCGTCGCCCACGGGTGGGGGCACACGGTTGACCACGGCCGTCAGCACCTCGTCGATGCCGACGCCGCTTTTCGCCGAGGCAGGGATGACCTCTTCCGGACGGCAGCCCAGCAGGTCGACGATGCCCTGCGTGACCTTTTCCACTTCCGCGCTGGCGAGATCGACCTTGTTGATCACCGGAATGATCTCCAGGCCCGCATCGATCGCGAGGTAGAGGTTCGAGATCGTTTGCGCCTCGATGCCCTGCGTGGCATCCACCACCAGGATGGCACCCTCGCAGGCGTTGAGCGAACGCGACACTTCATAGGAGAAATCGACGTGTCCCGGTGTGTCGATCAGGTTCAGCGTGTACTCGGCATTGTCCGTATGCCGGTACTTCATCTGTATCGCATGCAGTTTGATCGTAATGCCGCGTTCCTGTTCGAGGTCCATATCGTCGAGCACCTGGTTCTGTATCAGGTCCCGTTGTGTGATCGTTCCCGTGCGCTCGAGCAGGCGGTCGGCCAAGGTCGATTTCCCATGGTCGATGTGGGCAATAATGCAGAAGTTGCGTGTTCTTTCCATCGTCTCGCGGTGTTACAGTCGTGTATAGCAAGATAATATACGGCAAAGTCGGTGATGGCGAAAGGGGGAACAGTGTGCACGCTGCTTCCGATTTGCATCTCAGGGGCAAAAGCGGAATGTTGCCTCATTGTCACCCTGCCTTCCGTTTCCGCGCCAAACCGAAGGGGGGATTCGCTCCATTCTGGATGAGGAAAAACGTCGATGATGCTTTTGCGGAAAATCGCCGCCCATCTGCCCGTGTCATGGGATCGCGCATTGCGTCGCGTCAACCAGCGCAGGCAGATCCGGCGGGGCACATTCGAGACCTGGGAGCCCGAATATCACTTGCTTGAACAGTTCACTGCTGAGGGGGACTGGGTGATCGACGTCGGGGCGAATGTGGGATATTACACAAAGAAGTTTTCCGACATCGTCGGACCCCGCGGCCGGGTGATCGCCATCGAGCCCGTGCCCGATACCTTCGCCTTCCTCGCCTCCAACGTGCTGTTGTTCCGGCATCGGAACATCACGCTCATCAACGTCGCCGTGTCCGACAGCGCTGCTATCGCGCGGATGAACGTCCCCGTCGACGCGGCGGGTCTCAAGGATTATTTCGGTGCCGCGATCACCGATGCGGAGAGCGGATTCTCCGTCCAGACCCTCGCCCTCGATACGCTGGACCTTCCGCAGCGCATCGCCGTGCTCAAGATCGACACCGAGGGACACGATGACGCCGTGCTTTCCGGCGCCTTCGCGCTGCTGGAGCGGGACCATCCCACGCTCATCGTCGAGGAACCCTCCGACGCCATGGCCCAGCGGTTGCTGCAGCTCGAATACACCCGTGAGACCGTTCCGGGCTCCTACAACGCCCTCTTCCGCTGGCATCCCGCCACCCAACTCCGGCTCTGAGAGGCGGTGAGGCGGTGAGGTGGTGAGGCGGTGAGGTGGTGAGGCGGTGAGGTGGTGAGGCGGTGAGGTGGTGAGGCGATGATCATGCTTCCAGCAGCCGTTTGATTGTGGCCTGCCGGTGGGCGAACATCTTCCGTATCTCCCGCCGCACGACCAGGCGATCGAGCAGGCGTCCGAGCGCGCCGAAGGGCAGCGCGTACTCCACTGTATCACGGAGGACACAGGCGTTTTCACCTTCCGGAAGGAATTCCCGAAGCTGCCGCCAGGCGCGGAAGGGACCGCGCTGCTGGGTGTCCTGCAGGCGTCCTGGTTTGCCGTCCGCCGGCGGCTCGAACACATCGAAACGCATCAGCCATCGCGTGGAGACCAGCGGCAGCGGACGCACGCGCAGTTCCACCATCGCGCCTTCTCCAGCCTCGTCGAAGCGCAGGATTTCGACCGTGACCTTCTCCGGCGTGATGCGCAGCAGGTTCGCCGGCTCCGTGTGAAAGGCGAACACCCGTTCCGCCGGTGCCGCGATATGGATGGATGTTGTGTAGGTATGCATGAGGAATGAACATCAATCGCGCAACGCGAATTCCCGTCCGCACCCCGAAGGGATGCCCTTTCAGGGCGGATGGATTCCCCATTGCCTTCCTGCGAAAATTCCTTTAATTTCGAAGGACGAAAGGAAACAGTGAATCATACATGCAGATTTCCCAAGAGAACGTGACGCTGGATCAGGCGATTACCATCCCGCAGCGGCAGGCGCTGAGCAGTGCGCTGTGGATCAGCGGACTGGCGGTGCTTACGGGCATCGGAGCGCAGATCGTGCTGCCGACCGTGCCGGTGCCGTTCACGCTGCAGACGTTTTTCGTGCTGCTGTCGGGCGCGCTGCTGGGTCCGCACAAGGGCGCGGCCGCGCAGATGACGTATCTGGCCATGGGCGCGACGGGACTCCCGGTCTTCGCCGGCTTCGCGGGCGGCTTCCCCTTCCTGCTCGGACCGACCGGCGGCTATTTGATTGCGTTCCCATTTGCGGCGTGGCTCACCGGCGTGCTTCTGCATGACGTCTCGCTGTTCCGTCACCTGCCGCGCTGGCTGGCTGCCGCGGTTGCAATGACCGCCGGTACCGCAGCGATTTTCGCCATGGGCGTCACGCAGCTCAACTACGTGCTTCTCCACGACTGGAATGCCAGTTTCAATGCGGGCTTCATCTCCCTGCAGATGTGGGACGCCGTGAAAATCGCCGCCGCCGCCGGGATCTTCGCCGAACTCGGTCGACGCGTCGCGAAATGACCCCACGGGCATGTCCTCTCTGAACATCAGCGAAATATTCCACAGCATCCAGGGCGAGGGCAGCCGGGCAGGGTTGCCCTGCGTGTTTGTGCGCCTGCATGGCTGCGGTCTGCGTTGCACGTGGTGCGACACGCCGTATGCCCTCGACCACCGCAAGGGTGGGGAGACGATGGATACGGGCGACATTCTCTCGCGTGTCACGTCCTACCGTTGCGATTTCGTCGAACTCACCGGCGGCGAGCCGCTGGAACAGGAAGCGGTGTTTCCCTTCCTCGCCGAACTCTGTGACCAGGGTTTCACCGTGGCG
>JAGTUZ010000119.1 GCA_018224415.1 Bacteroidota bacterium
CAACCGGGGCGCATCCTGATGGAATTGAACGGTATCGCGAAATCCTACGGCGACCTGCACCTGTTCGAGAATCTCGATCTGACGATCGAACGCGGCGACCGTATCGCCTTTCTCGGCGTCAACGGAGCCGGTAAATCCACACTTGCACGCATCATCGCCGGCATCGAATCCTTCCAGTCCGGTACACGCAAGCCCGGACACAACCTCGCGATCGGGTATTACGCGCAGAACCAGGCCGAAGAGCTCGTTCCGCAGAACACGGTGTTCCAGACCCTCGACCTCGTCGCCACGGGTGAAGTGCGCAAACGTCTTCGCACTCTGCTCGGGTGTTTCATGTTCTCGGGCAGCGACGTCGACAAGCTGGTGGCCGTGCTTTCGGGAGGAGAGAAAAGCCGCCTGGCGCTGTCGAAAATGCTGCTCACGCCGTCGAACCTTCTGATTCTCGACGAACCCACGAACCATCTTGACATGCGTTCGAAAGCCGTGCTGCAGGACGCGCTTTCCCGTTATGATGGATCGATGGTCATTGTCTCCCACGACCGCGACTTTCTCGAACCGCTGGTGAACAAGTGCATCGACTTTCGAGACGGAAAACTGCGCATCACCCTCGGTACCGTCAGCGATTATCTGCACAAGCGCGCCGAGGAGCAGGAGGAACATCGCCAGCGCGACGCAGCCGGGCACATCGTCCAGAAAAAGGCTGCCACGCACAGTGACCGCGACCGCAAGCGCGAGGAGGCCGAGCGCCGGCAGGACCGGTACAAACGTATCAAACCGATGAAAAACCGCCTCGACCGCGCCGAAAAATCGATCGCCACGCTGGAAGGAAAAATGGCCGAGGTCGAAGCCGCCCTCGCCGACGAGACTACCTACCGTGACGAGGCCAAGGCGAAGGTCCTCACCCAGCAGTATCGCGACCTCACGGCCAAACTCGAATCCGCTTTCGCCGAATGGGAGAATGTGCAGGCGGAGATCGATGCCTTCGATAGCGATCTGGATTTGTGAGAGTATTTAGACCTGTCTCCTTATCGTAGCACCGTGAACGTTCGAACCTGCTGAATTCCCCCGCAACTGAAAATGATATAGTGCACTCCGCTGGGAATATTCCGCACCTCCACTAAACGCTGTATCTCGCCATCAGAGGTTGAAATTCCATCGAAAAGGGCGAGAGTGCGTCCCAGTTTATCCTGCACACGCAGAAACCATTCGGTCGAGGGCGGCAATCCGCTGACATGCACCGAAACAGTTTCCCCCGCCGGTTGCGGGTAAAGCGCAATCGAGCCCGCGGCTGGGGCAGCGTCCACCAGTATTTCCGTTGATTGATCCGTGTAGAATTTCACCGGATAGCTCCAGTCACTCGTGTACACCCCGCCGCGTGCGCGTACTCGGACAAAATAATCGCGATTCAGACGCAGCCAAGGATCGAGCGGCAAGGAGAGGCCAGTTATCCAACCGCTCTGTTTATAGGGATGTTCGTCGAAGATCTCGAACTGAATCGTGCTGCTGTGATAATCCTCTGCCAGCTCAAGCTGATATTCCATCGCTCCCTCGACCTTCGTCCACATCGCCGTGCGCTGCATAATGTTCGCCCCCTGCATCGTAGACGCCACGGGCGGCTGCAGCGTGCGTCCACCAGTATAAGTCGCGATATGAAAGAGGGCTCCGGCAACAGCCGACATGGTATCCGGATACAGCACCTCCGCAAATGCAGGATCATACATGTAAAACGGGCGCGCAGCCCGTTCCCAGTTCGCACCTCCATTGGTTGTGTGAAACAACTTGCCCAAACGGCCCACTGCAATTGCATGTTTTTCATCCGCGGCAGAAATCGCGGTGAGACCATAAGGCGGATCCTGTATCGTATCGAGTATCGTCTCCCAGCTCACCCCGCCATCGGTTGTGCGAGCGATGACGTCCCGCTCCATATCTCCACCGCCGGTAGCGATTCCGTAAGCTTGGTACCCGAGGTTGGCCATTACGAACGAAGGTACTCTGGCGGACGGGAGTACTCCGCGATATTCCCATGTGCCGCCGTCATCGGTCGACCGAAACAACAGCATTGGGGTTCGCCACTCAACCGCGAATATCGTTCCATCCTTTGCATACGAAATTGATTTCGTTCGGTAGTCCACAAAAGGGATATTCACGGTACTCCAGCTATCCCCGCCGTCGCTTGTGCGATAGAGCACGGGATGCTGTTCGTCGATATAGCCGCCGGTACGGATACCATGTTTCGTGTCTCTCATTGCCAGACAAGCATCGTTGACGCCACGAGCGGAGTCCTCGAGCAATATTTCGGACCATGTAACCCCGCTGTCGAGCGAGCGGAGCAGAAACGGCAATCGCACTCCATCAAGTTCGTAGCGTCCCCAACCGTACGCGAAGCAAACCTCGGGAGCGGGTCGCGAAACAGAGCTCACAACGACTTCGGCAAACGGTCTGCCGAGCGGTGGTTGTATTGCATTGTGGCCGTGCTGTTTCAGCGACAATCGTTCTGTCCAAGTCATGCCCGCATCGTTCGACACCTGAAGGACCCAATCAAGATCGCGCATTCCGCCTGTTAGATAGAAACCACCCGCGCAGCCAGCTATACCAACGATGGTTTTCGGATTGGTGAATTGCGATCTCCCGCTTACAATCCACTGTGGAACGAGCTGTGAAAACAGACTGGTGGGTACAAGGACGAAAAGCACGAGCAGCTGCAGCCACAAGAACGGAACGGAACGAACATTCATAGCAATCTCCAGGTGGTGATCGAGCGGGACATGAAAAATAGAGACATCAGCGTATCGCAAGAAGTTACACTGATATTACATCATTCCATTGATTTTCCCCCCTCATTAGACTAAGTTTCTCCGGACAGCCCCGTCCGATTCCATTTTTTTCCTCCCGAAGGGAATTTTATCCTTCCCGACGTGTCATACGGGCGACAACGGTGCTTCGGTGTCAGTCAGTCTACAGGAAAGATGTGCTTGAAGAAGTGAGTCAGACCGTCTCGCAGGACCTGCAGCTGCAACAGCGCATCCGTGAGGGTGACAATGCGGCGTTCGCGCAGCTCTATGCGACGCACAAGCAGGGCGTGTATCTCTACTGCACGCGTTTCCTGGGCGACCGGCCCGCGGCGGAGGACATTTTCCAGGAGGTCTTTCTCAATTTCCTCGAGCGCGTACGCGGCGGCGGCGACATCGAGAACGTGCTGGGCTACCTGCTGCGTTCGGCCCGCAACCGCTGCCTGAATGTCATTCGTGACCGAAAGTATCCGAAGGACGTCGATGAACTCGAAGAATTTCTCCCGGGCGGCGAAGACGTGTCGGTGGGGGAGTACGAGGATCTCGAATGTGCACTGCAGCAGCTTCCCGCGACCAACCGCGAAGCGCTGCTGCTCTGCGAGTACCAGGGGTATTCGTATGACGAAATCGCTTCCATAACGGAAGTCCCGGTCACCACGGTGCGCAAGCGCATCTTCCGGGCGCGGCAGCGGCTGCGCCAGATCCTTTCCACGGATATGAATCGGACAACAGAATCATGATTTTCGAAGAACAGATATCGGCATTCATGGACGGCGCGCTGACGCCACAGGAGGAGACCGAGTTTCTCCACATCCTCTCGGTGTCACCCGAAAAACGCGCGTTCTTCCATTCATATCAGGGTGTTCGCGCGGCCATGGTGGCCGACGCTCGCGCGGGCGCCGTCCCCTCCGGTCTTGACACCGCGATTCTTGGCGCCGCCGGCGCGGTCGGTGGCGCGCTTGCCGGAGCCGCGACGGGTGCGACAATTTCATCAGGCGCTGCCGGAGCGACCGTGTCATCGGTTGCCGCGACAGGTGCCGCGACTGCGACAAACACCGCGACTGCGACAAACACCGCGACTGCGACAAACACCGCGACTGCGACAAGCACCGCCGGTGTGGCGGGAAGCGCCGCGTTCTGGACGGCCGGCCGAATCATCACTGCAGTCCTGCTCGGTGTGTCGTTGTTCACCGGCGGCT
Organism: Bacteroidota bacterium; assembly: GCA_018224415.1. GTDB lineage: Bacteria > Bacteroidota > Ignavibacteria > SZUA-365 > SZUA-365 > SZUA-365. The sequence goes on from JAGTUZ010000119.1 coordinate 3,989, forward strand.
GGTTTCTCAACGACCTGTTTGCTCCCGCGAGCGGTACCGATTCACCGAACGCCCGTTCCTCTTCTCTCGATACTCGCACTCCTGCTGCTCCTCTCGATCCTGACGGATCTCTCGATCCTGACATTCCTCTCGATCCTGACGGATCTCTCGCACCTGAAGCTCCTCCTGTGCTCGACAGTCCGGTTCAGCGCACATCCACTGGGGGAAGCGAGCAGCGTGCACCACGTATCGTGTACCGCAACATCTACCACACGCGCGTGGACACGGTGTTCGTTCAGCGCGAGGAACAGACGACGGCAGCGGAACCTCGCGTGATCCGGCAATACGACACCGTGCTCGTGGCACTGATGCAGACGGCTCCGGAACAGCGACCGATCACCATCGTCGAGCGTCCGTCGAACGTTCCGCCGATTTCCCTGCCCGGACGCTTCGAGGCAGAGGTGACACATGACCATCTGATCACATGGCCGTATATTGATTACAGCCGCATCGGCGTGGACCGTGCGCAGCAGCATTTCGGTCTCTCGCTTGGATACGTATTCGACAAGCATCACACCGTTGGCGTGAGCGCGGGCGAGAGTTCTTTCTCGATGGAATACTACCGCGTCGAGAACGATTCGCTGTTTCTGTTCCAGCGGCAGCCCGCGCTATTCTACGGCGCCGGGTTCTACCGCTATTCGCAACCCCTGCTTCCGGGTTTCACTCCGGAATTCACGCTGCTGCTCGGCGGCTGCGATTACGGACCCGTGCTCGGCGCGCGGCTCGCGCTGCGCTTCGACCCCGCCGAGCATCTGAGTTTCGTGGTCGGCGCCAACGGAAAACTGCTCACATACCAGTACAAGGACAATCTCTTCAACAGTCACAGCCTTGGCCTGACATACGGCATCCGGTACCGCTTCTAACGTTCCGTTGCACACGGCGTCCCGTTGAACAGAGTGACACAACGACACGGAACGCACAGCGGGAGGCGAAGAGTCCTCCGCTGTGTCATTTTCGCGGGAGCGCTGCTCCCCGCCATGATTCTTGCGTCCTGTTCTCCCCCTGACGACGACGGGGGCATCGTGATTCCGCCCGTGAAATGCGACGCCGAGTGGCGCGGAGACACCGCGCGTGTTAAAACCACCATCCGCTTCGAGGCCATTGTGGACACGACGCTTTTCCCACTCCGAAGGTTCTCGGGCAGCGGACTGCGGGTCGGCCTAGTCTGTCTGCCGCCGCCGGATTCGATCGCGCTGCCGTGGATGGACATCTACTCGGTCTCGGCCAACTATCTCGACATTCCTGCAACCGGCCTGCCGTTCGAAGCGGAGATCCTTCCCGAGTACTTCCTCGACTTCAGCTGCGCGCGCCTTGCAACGGCCGTGATCGTGGTGTACGAGGACCAGAACGAAAATGGACGTTTCGACCGCGGCGAACGCGTGGCCGGCGCCGGCGAACAGAGCCTGTACGCCTTTGTGCAGGGCGACCTCAACACCGTACCGCCAGAATACCAGTTCACCGCCGGTGGATCGAACGTACTCATTCGCCTCGACCAGAATACCATCCCGCGTTTCCGCGGTTCGCCCGACTATCTTGCGACGATTTTCATCATCAATGTCCGGGGCGGACAGGACCGCTACCACATCCCATATCCCTGGGAGGTTTCGTCTCCGCTGTTTCCATGACGGAACGAGGAGCCATCGCCATGAAACGAACACTCGTCATCCTTCTCCTCCTCCTCGCCGCCTCGGGGGCGACGGCCCAGCCGCGCCTGGAGCTGCGGCTGCTGAAACCCAATACGCCGGATTACTACTATTATCAGCTCTATTTCGCCACGTTCTGCGGCGACAGCGTGATCTACCACATCACGAAACAGCAGCTCATTCTCGAAGAATATTTAGGGCTCGTGGACCCCAACGATTACACGATCGACCGTCTCGCATCGCCCACCCGTAACTCGTGTTATGAAATTGCGCTGGCCTTTGACAACTCCAGTAGCGTCGGGGCGGACCTTCCGGCTGTCATCGACGCCGGGCATGCCTTCATCGACACCATGAGCAAGAGCTGTGATTACGCTTCCGTGATCACCTTCGACGACCGTCCGACCATCCGCACGTTCCTCGGCAATGACCGCGACATCCTGCGTGAAGCGGTGGACGCGATGGGCATCAGCGGCCGGCGCGCACTGTACGACGGCATCAGCACCGGCATCACCACGCTGTACACATCCGGCAGCGCCCGCGTCCAGGCGGTGTTGGCCTTCACTTCGGGCAACGACAACAGTAGCGGTCGCGTCCTTGACGAGCTGCTCCATGACGTGCGGCAGTACGGAATCCGCGTGTTCATCATCGCCATGGGATCAGGCATCAACGAGACACCCCTGCGCACGCTGTGCACCGAAAGCGGCGGCATGTACTATCGCCTCTCCTCTGCAGATGACCTTGTGCCCACATACCAGCGCTTCGCCAGATTTATCGAACGGGAATTCGACGAACATCGCATCACCCGTCGCACCAAGAACGTCACCATGCGCGACCTGCACATTCGCATGCGTCTCGAAGCCTGCGCAGACAGCATCTGGGCAGAACGCGTCTTCTATCCTTTACCCGTCGTGACAGCTCCGCCGTCGCCTGCTCCTGTCACGCTGGAACTCGGACAATCATATCCGAATCCCGTCTCACGCACTGCAGACCTGCATTTCCAGTTCTCCCTCTCGAATGCCGCAACCATCCGCCTCGAACTCTTCGATGCGCTCGGCCGCACCGTTGCCGTCATTCGCGAGGGTGCACTCCCTCCAGGTACACACACCGCCACCTTCCATCCCGCCACGCTGCCGCCGGGCTTCTACATCTATCGCCTGTCGAGCGGCATGGAATTCCGGACCGGCAAGCTCACCGTCTCTGAATAATCTCCGACTCCCCGGGGA
>JAGTUZ010000120.1 GCA_018224415.1 Bacteroidota bacterium
AAATGCAGGCCGTCGACCGCGTAATTCCGGACAAGGTCCTCCGCGACATTCACTGTCCATGCGCGGGCTTCGGGAATGCCCGCATCCACCCACAGGTCGTCGCCGAAACGCTGCACCCATTCCGGGTGGAGACGCGTGACATGCAGAGGCGTGCACGCAGGCGGCTCTCCCTTGCTCCACACGCGGTTCACGTTGAACCAGGCATGCAGCTGCATGCCGCGGTCGTGGCATTCCTCGATGGCGAAGGCCAGGGGGTCCCAGCCCGGATCGCGTCCGAGAACGCCGGTGAGTTCTGAGGCCCAGGGTTCGTATGCCGAGCGGTACATCGCGTTGCCGCGCGATCGGACCTGGAAAAAGACCGTGTTATAGCGCTGCCGTTGCAGGTCATCGAGGATGTCACGCAACGCCTGCTTCTGCGCTTGCACATTCCCCCGCAGCGAGGCGGCGGGCCAGTCGAGTCCGAGCAGCGTGGTGAGCCACACCGCACGCACCTCCCTCCGCTGCTGCGCCCCTGCATTGCCGGACGGCAGGACGAGCAGCCCCGCGAGAACCGGGAGAGTGAGCAGAAGGAAAACGCGGATGCGGCGGGACATGTGGTGTTACCGGGTGATGGTGATCGTCTGGACACCTGCGGCGCGAAGGGAATCCTTGCGTTTGGCCTCGCGCGCCTCGCGCAGCGAGGCTTCGGCCTGCACCGAAGCGGGATTCACTTCAAGCGCCTGCTTGAGCATGCGAATGGCCTGGTCGAACTCCTTCTGCCGCACCATGACGTCCGCCAGCGGCACCATGGCCGGCGCGTATTCGCCGTGCAGCGTCAGCGCCTGGCTGAGATACGTGCGGGCGTTGGCCGTGTCGCCGAGCTGCAGAAGCGTCAGTCCGTACAGCGTGCTCGTGCGACTCGAATAGGGATCCTCCTTGAACGAGGCCTGGAGCACGGGCACCGCGTCGCGCCAGCGACCAAGCGACATCAGACGCGAGGCCTCCATGTTGAGCGCGCTGGCGGCTTGCGACATCAGATGCGTGCGGCCGGGCGCATAGAAAAATACCTCCATCACATCCGGCAGGCGGGGATCGGAAGTGAACACGGGATTCGTGTTCACGACCTCGAGCTGGTCGCGGCGGGCGGCGACAACATGCACGCCCGATTTCCGCAGGCGCGCCACGAGTTTGGCCATGTCGCCCATGATCGGACGCAGCTCCGGCGACAGTTTGCCGGTGATGTCGAACACCGCGCGGGCGCCGTAATACGTGACCACACCAGGGAGATGCGTTGCGACGCGAACGTTCGCGGGCGTGTTCATCCCGATCCACTTCGCCGCCGCGACGTCACGCTCGAGCACATACTGCACCGTGCGGAGATGCGCGCGGCGGTAGGCGGGATGCTCGGTGAGGGTGAGCATCCAGGTTGCGACCGCGATCAGCAGAAAAAGGACGCCCCCGAGGCGCGGCATGAACGGGAACGGCAGGGCGTATGTGAGGAACTCCAGCGACCGCGCCAATCCCCAGAACGACAACATCGCGAAAAATGGCAGCACCGGCAGCAGCGTGTGGTGATCCATGACCACGGGGAACAGCAGTCCGTACGCGAGCAGCAGGCCCACGACAAAAACCGCACCCATCAGGACGGGCAGCGGACGGCGACGCACGACGTCGACCACGATGAACACAAGTCCGAGCGTGGCGAACGGCAGCGCGACTCCCCAGCCCTCTCGTGTGAAGAAACGCCAGACCTGTTCGAGATAGTCCGTCCCGGCGCCCGCGAAATACGCGAGCTTGGCGGCAACCGGATTGGGGAAAAAGGTGCCGGATAATGCGTAATTGAACACACCGTACCCCGCGACCAGCAGAAGATAGATCACACCGCCGATGGCGGTCTGTTTCCCCGATACCGCTTGTCCCTCTTCCATCACTGGCCGGAATTCCTTCTTCACGGCGATGTGGTTGTAGAGCAGATGGATGATGGCAGCGACCATGAACACCAGCGCGACGGGATGCGTCCACAGTGCCAGTCCGGCAAACAGGAAGAACAGCATCGGGCGTCGCGCGAAGTAGAAATATGCCGAGGCGAGCAGGAGTGCGATCAGCAGCAGTGTCGGAAGTCCCGACGCCGCGGCGCCCGCCATGCGCGGGGAGAGCGCCATCAGAAGTGCGGCGGCAATGGCCACCCCACGGCGTTCGCGGAACATGCGCAGTCCCAGGGCGGAGGTCAGCACCACCAGGGCGGCGAAGCTCGCGATGCCGAGCAGCAGGCTTGCGCGCATCACGCCCGTCACCAGCCCGATCAGCGCAACGAGGAAAACCTGCAGCGGAGCGATGGGCCCGGAGGTCACACCGTCGGTCGCATGCGAGGAATAGGCGCCGAAGTCGACGAGATTGCGCGCGTAGGTCAGGGCGGTGTACGCGTCATCGAAGGGGAAGGCCACTCCTCCGGCCACGCCCTGCATGGGAATGACATACAGCAGACCCGCGACAACGGCGAGAATGGGAAACGCCCAGTCGAGCAACTGTCCCAGGGTCAGCGACCCCCATCTCCCCGTCTTCCGGTAAGGGGAACGGGATTCCGTTTTCTTCGATTTTTCCATGTGATCGGCCACTGTCATTCTGGATAAACGAACAAACGGAAAATATACGAAAAGCGCTCCGCGCACACCAGCAGGACTGCGCGGGGCTTGCCTACATATCCATTGCCTTTGAAAGGGCTTCGCAGTAGGTTGAAAGGATGTACCGGGAAACGACATACCGTGTCCGCTGAAATCCATACCGTGCCTGAACAGGTCCCCGTCACACAGCTCCCGGGCGTGGGCCCCGGGCGTGCACGAGTGCTGCAG
>JAGTUZ010000121.1 GCA_018224415.1 Bacteroidota bacterium
CACTCCAACTCAACGCTGGAACCCGAGGGGAAAAGTAGACTTCTTCGGCCTTGTTTCGGTGGCGTCATCGTGTGTTATGACGCTGGAATCTACGAGATTCCTTCCAGCAAGTCTAATGAAGGGGAAAGGCGGATGGAGCGGCGCGCGCCAGCGCGCCACAAGACATTCGCACGCCACAAGACTTTCGCACATCACGACATCCACGGCCCCCGGTCAAGACCTCGGTGAGACACGAGAGGAGGTCGCGGGGTGAGTTCATGGAGAGAGTCCGCTTCCCCTATTTCAAACAGAACGGATCGGGCTGGGTGATGGCGAGGTCGGTGACCTCCTGCCGCACGCGCGGGAAACTGCGGTCGAGCGGAAGATCGCCGCGCAGCAGACGGAACACGGCGGCGGAACCTTCGGCGAGCACGAGTCCCTGGGGACGCGTGAAATAGAAATCCGCCGTTTCGTTGAGCCGGATGGGATTGAGGAAATCGGTGGGATTTTCCGGATTCGGGAACAGTGCCTCGAAGGTCAACTGCACGCGCGCGCATTGGCGGAAGGTGCGCATCGCGGTTGTGACGTCGGTGAGTCCGAGATACTTCCCCTTCACGCGGAAATACAGGGTAAAGATGGGAAGCGGGGAGAATTCAAGATTGAAAATGTCCCAACTGCCCTGGAAAGTGGTGTATGGGACGATGAGAAAGTCCCGCGGAATTTCCGATATGTTGATGCCGGGAATGGCCGGAATGCCGCTGAGCGCCTGCAGGCCGGGACTCGACAGGCGGACCCCATCCTCCCCCTTGCGCACGTACAGGGTGTCGTATTCCACCGTGGCGCCGCTGCGCACTTCGTTCACCTGCACGCGGTATTCCACCGAATCGTTGGCAAACGTCGTTGGCAGCGTCAGGGCGCGCACTTCCGCGACCCCGGTCTGCGTCTGCCCTCCGCGAATGCTGTCGATGCGATACAGCCAGCGACTCTCGGGCAGCGTGGGATAATACCCGGCATCGGCCAGCACCGTCGCCCCGCTGTCGTTGATGGTGGGAGCGTCTTCGGCACAGCCGGCGAAAACGAGAAACAAGGCGGCCATCAGAAGCAGGGGGAATCGGCGCATGGTATCCTCTTTTTCAGCGGGTGAGATGGGACAGTAGTTCCTGCACCGCGCGGCCGCGGTGGCTGATCGCATTCTTCTTCTCGGCGTCCAGTTCGGCGTAACTTTGCTCGAAGCCGTCGGGACGAAACACCGGATCGTACCCGAAGCCGTTGCTTCCACGGGGGGAAAGGAGGATGCGGCCTTCGACCTTTCCCTCGAACAGATGTTCGCCTTCCTTGCCCACCAGGGCAATCACGCAGCGGAAACGTGCCTGCCGCCTGCGCGCGGGCACCTGTGTCATTTCGTGCAGCAGCTTGCGGTTGTTGTCTTCATAGGTCGCATCCTCACCCGCGTAGCGGGCGGAATACACGCCGGGAGCGTTGAGGAGATAATAGACCTCCAGACCGGTGTCGTCGGCGATGACCGGGAGTCCCGTGCAGCGGAATGCCTCTCGCGCTTTCTTCAAGGCGTTGTCGTCAAGGGTTTCTCCGTCCTCGACGACGTCGGGACAATCGGGAAACTCCCGCAGGTCGCGGACGGTGAGGGGCAGTCCCGCCAGCATGGCGCGGAGTTCTTCCGTTTTGTGCGGGTTGCGCGTGGCAAGAACGATGGTGTCGTATTTCATGGCTCGGTCATCAATGGAATTATGGAAAAGAAAAATGTACGCGCTTTCGCATCACGCGTCAAGCACCTCGGACGTGAGCATTTCGATACCGCTCCCTGCACTGTTCATGATCTCACGGGAGACGTGGCGTCCCTCCGCCGACGCGAAGGCGAGGTTCATCCGCGCCTCGTCGGCGAAATACAGATCGAACAGCAGGCCCGGACGCAGGTCTCCCGCCGAAGCGATCACCCGCGCGGCGTCCAGACGTTCGACATCAGGCAAGGCGCGCAGCATGGGAAGAAACGTGTTTGTGGCGTAGGCATCGCTCTCCTCGCCGCGTTCGATAAAAAAGGTGACACGGATCATGGGACGAAACTCCTTCCTCAACGTCGCCGAAGATGGCGGCAGTCGGATGCGTGGGGAGATGGAACAAGGGAAAAGATGGGGCATCGTTCTGTCATTTCCAATCGCCCCGCGCTTTTGTATATTTGTGCGATGTGCCTGTGGGAACGGAACCTTCCGATATCGCCGGCGCATCTGACGGATCTGCCTGCGACGCCCACCCCGGGATTCCCTGCGACACTCCCCGGGATCCCCTGCGACACCCTCACACGGGTCCCCCCGCAGGAGCGTCGGACAGGACACCGCAAACGGGCAGTTAGCTCAGCTGGTTCAGAGCGTCTGGTTTACACCCAGAAGGTCGTGGGTTCAAATCCCTCACTGCCCACTCCCGTTCGTTTTCATTCCCTGTCCACCATGAGGAACCTATGCCCATTCGGATTTCCCTCCCAGTCATGCTCGCAGCCGTGCTTCTGCTCTCCGCCTGTTCGTCGGATCAGGGCGGCACCGAGCTCGACATGACGACCCCGAAGATCAAGATCTTCAACGTTAAAAATGCCCGTATTGTATACGAATACGGCGGTGCGGCCTCCGGCAAGAAGACGCACATCATCGTGAACCACGGCCGCTACCAGAGCCAGCTTGACAAAATGACCTTCTCGATGCAGGGCTCCGAACAGACCGTGCATCAGCTCGACCTGATCAACGACACCACGCAGTACATGATCAACCTCGACACAAACGAGGGCACGCGCAGCCATTACGACATCGCACGCGTCGAGTCCATGGCGGCCGACTTCACCGAGGAAGAAAAGAATGACTTCCAGGCGGCCTTCCTGCTTCGCAGCAACGCCGAGAAAATTGGCCAGGACACCGTGCTCGGCAAGATCTGCGACCTGTACGCGCTTCCCATGATGGGCATGCGCATCTCGCTGTGGAACGGCATCACGATGCGCTCCTCCATCTCCATGGGCGACCAGGAACTCACCATGACCGCCGTGGAACTGGAAGAGGACATCGAGCCGTCGGCGGACATGTTCATGCCGCCGAAGGACGCGAAGATCACCGAGCCGCAGATGATGAACGGCATGCCGGCTGGACATCCGCCCATCAACGAGGGTGACCCGCACTCCGGCGAAGGCATGAGTCCGGGCAATCCGCACTCCAACGAAGGCATGCCTGCCGAACATCCCCCGCTCGGTGGTTCGGGCAACTGATCCCGCGCGCCGTATCAAGACATTCACAGAGGACGGCATCCGCCGTCCTCTGTTCGTTTCCACTGTCCTCTGCCCGTTTCCACTGTCTTCTCGCGGCCGCTGCCGCGGCAGAACTTCCACAACCAATCCCGTGTTCTTTTGACGAAACACAGCAACCTATTCGGAGTTACGATATGATGAGATCCGGCAATCCCCTCCTCGGCGAGAAGCGCCTGCAGGGCATCGCGGAGTCCGCCGTCGGCAGCGAACCCATGACCTTCAACGGCGCCCTCAACAAAACCGCCATGTTGTTTCTGATTCTTCTGCTCGGTGCGGCATGGACCTGGGCGGACTTTTCCGCGAGCGCGGCGCCGGGCTTCTCCGGCAAGATGCTTGTCGGACTGATCGGCGGATTCGCGCTCGCCCTCGTCACCATTTTCAAGATGGAATGGGCCCGCTACACCGCGCCCGTCTATGCATTCCTGCAGGGCATGTTCCTGGGCGGACTCTCCGCCTACTTCGAGGCCATGTATCCCGGCGTGGTGATTCCCGCCATCGCGCTCACCTTCGGCATCATGGTTGGCATGCTCGTCACTTACCGGTCGGGACTCATACCCGTCACGCAGAAATTCCGCACCGGCGTGATCGCCGCCACCGGTGGCATCGCCGTCTTCTACCTCATCTCCATGGGACTCGGCTTCTTCGGCATCCAGATTCCCTTCCTCTTCGAAGGCGGTCTGTTCGGCATCGGCTTCAGCGTCTTTGTCATCATCATCGCGACGCTCAACCTCCTGCTCGACTTCGACATGATCGACCGCATGAGCGGCACCGGCATGCCGCGGCACATGGAATGGTACGGCGCCTTCGCCCTCATGGTCACCCTCGTCTGGCTCTACATCGAAATCCTCCGCCTCCTCGCAAAAACCCGGGAATAAGGGAACAGTATTGAATTGAATAAAAGGGACCCCCGCGCACCAGCGCGGGCAGTTGACCTCACCAGTGTCTACTGCCCGCGCTGGTGCGCGGGGGTCCCTTCGATGCTCATCTCCTCACCTACCCCTCTCCTCACCTACCCCTCTCCTCACCTACCCCTCTCCCCCTCTCCCCTCTCGATTGCTTATATTCAAACATTCGCAACAATCACTGTCCACCGTGATCCATCACACCCCTTCCCGAAAAATCCCACACATGCACATGCACATGCGCGTGCTCGTGCACGTACTCGTTCTCGTACTCGTTCTCGTGCTGTCGCGCAGCGCCCCCGCCCAGCAGGGCTGGTTGACGGATTACGAAATCTCCGGGGGAGTGGCGACGCCGGATGCGGCGCGCACGGTCGCATGGCTCGAACGGCTGGACAGCGCCTCGGCCTGGGTGGAACTGCAG
>JAGTUZ010000122.1 GCA_018224415.1 Bacteroidota bacterium
CATGAGAAATCCTTCCATCCGAATGGCGGGACAGGCTATCCGCCGATCTTTTTTCGTTTGTTGAGATATTCGAACAGGGCAACGTCGAAGGGCGTGGAGGTATCGAGCAGCACGTAATCGATGCGTTGTTCGCGGCATTCCTTTTTGTAGCGCGCAATGAAATCACGCATTGCTTCTTTGTACGCGCGCTGGATCTGATGCGGCTGCGTCATCATCTCCTCGTTGCTTTCCATGTCCCGGAAAATCGCATCGCGTCCGAAATCGAAATTCCGTTCGCGCGGATCAAGGATATGGAAAAGGATCACTTCGTGCTGGTTATGGCGGAAATGTTTGAGCGCCGAGAGCACATCGTCGGGATCGTCGAAGAGATCGCTGAAGATCATAACCAGTCCGCGTCGGTGCAGTCGTTCGGCGGCCAGATTCAATGCGCGCCCGGTGCCCGTCGATCGTGCCGCCTGCAGGCGTTCGAGTTCCAGGAGAATGGTCTGGAGATAGACCTTGGTCGAATGCGGCGGCATGTATTTCCGCAGTTCGTCGTCGTAGGTGAGCAGGCCCACAGCGTCTTGCTGCCGCATCATCAGGTATGCGAGGGCTGCGGCCAGGTAGGAGGCGTATTGCAGCTTGGTGACATCGCCGCCGGACCGGAAATCCATCGAGCGGCTGGTATCAAGCACGAGGTAGGACTTGAGATTCGTTTCCTCTTCGAACTGCTTGATATAATAGCGGTCTGTCCGGCCGAGCACCTTCCAGTCAATGCGGCGGATTTCATCACCTGGCATGTACTGGCGATGTTCGGCGAATTCGACGGAGAACCCGTGATACGGACTTTTATGCAGGCCGGTGATGAAGCCCTCCACCACAAAACGCGCGCGCATTTCCATGGTGGAAAGACGCGAAACCACATCGGGTTGAAGGTATGCGCTTCTCTGGTCCTGTCGCATCAACTAGTTTCCGTTTCCGTCTTCCGACAACGTGGACTGGGATTCCTGAATCGACTCAAGGAGTTCTTCGGCACTCTTTCCGAGATTCTCCAGCTCGAACCTCACGGTTTCCGTCATGGAGCTGTCGGGATACTGAGTGAGATATTTCTCGTAAGCGGTCCGTGCGCGCTCGAGATTTGCGATGTCGTTTGCGTAGGTGTAGCCGGCGGCAAACAATCCCTTGTGTCCCCACTCGCTGTCCGGATATTTTTCGGAAACCAGTTCGTAGGTGGTGGCCGCCTTCACCGGATCGCCCTGCTCGTTGATATAGATAAGCGCACAGCGGAACATCGCCTCCGGGGCTTGAGGACTTTCAGCGAATTCGCGTGTGATCTGTTCATAAATCACCAGCGCCTCGCTCGGCTTTTCGTCCTTCTGAAGGTCGGATGCCTGTTTCATGAGGTCGTCTGCATCCTGCCCGGCGCAGCCGGCGAGGATCGTGATGGCCGAGATGAAAAGAATGAAACGTTTGATCATCGAGGTCTCTACGGTTGTGAAGCAAAGTAACTTATCACTTGGACACCGGACAAGCAAGGCAGTTGCGCAGCGCGCTTCGCTTGCTGCGCGCAGGATGCTGTAAGCAGTACACGGGGAACAAGATCTGCGGGAGGGGACAGTGTCTGCCGGTCCTCGCCCGGGAGTCACGGAAGGGACAGTATGTTAAAAGAGGGTGATTTTGAGGAGGAGGGCGAGGAGGACGAGGCCGAAGACGGGTTTGATGACGCGGGCACCGCCGCGGATGGCGAGGCCTGCGCCTGTCCAGGCGCCGGTGATGTTGGCCAGACCCATGGGGAGGGCGATGGTCCAGGCGATCTCTCCTCCGAGCACGAAGGCGAGGATGGCGGCGTAGTTCGAGGCGAGATTGAGCAGCTTGGCATGCGCGGTGGCGCGGAGAAAGCCGAAGCGGAACAGCAGGACGAATCCGAAAGCGAGGAAGGACCCCGTGCCGGGACCGAAGAAGCCGTCATAGAAGCCAAGTGAAAACGCCAGTGCCGCGGCAAGTACATAATGTCTACTGTTGATCGCGTCCTGTTTGTCCTCCACGCCGAAATCCTTGCGCAGGAAGGTCACGGCAGCGACGATGACGATCAGCACCGGGATGAGGGATTCAAGCGAGGAGCCGGGGATGCGCAGCACGGTCCAGGCGCCCGCGTAGGATCCCGCGAAGGATGCGATGAAACCCGTGATGCCGATGGGAATGATGACGAAGCCACTGCGAAGGTATCGGAATGTGCTGAAGCTGGTGCCGATCGCACTCTGCACCTTGTTGGTTGCCAGGGCGAGATGCGGAGGAAGGCCCGCGGCGATGAGCGAAGGCAGCGTGATCAGTCCGCCTCCGCCAGCCATGGAATCGACGAGTCCACCCATGAAACCGGCGGCGAGAAGCAGGACGAATGTCAGCGCATCGGGCATGTGACCAGGTGTTGTGGAATGGACGATTGTTCAGCGAAGGAAGAGCAGCGCCACACCGGCGACGGCGACGAAGGCTCCGCCGATCGCGCGCGCGGACAGTCGATCGTGGTAAAAAAACCACACCAGCGGCAGCATAATGATCGGAGGCAGCGCCATGATGGTGGTTGCGATGGCTACCTTCGTGTTGGCGATGGCGATAAGGCTGAAGGTGATGCCGAGGTAGGGGCCAAGCACAGCACCGGCGACGGTGTAGCCCAGTGCGGCCGGATCCTTCCTGTACACGCGGATCGGATTCTTGTAGCGGCGGAACAGCAGCGCGGCCGGGAGGAATAGCAGCACAGCGGCCGCAATGCGTACTGCCGTGGCGACCATGCCGTGTATGGGTGCCTCGTTGAGCGCGAATTTCGCGAAGATGAGACCGGTCGCCTGTCCGAGCGCCCCGAGGAATGCGAAGAGCAGGCCCTGGACCGATACGTGGTACTTCGTTTGTGAGCTCGGCTGACGTTCGAGTACAACAATGGCGACTCCGACCATGGTGACCAGCATGCCGACGATGCCGAGCGGTGATAATATCTCGTCAAGAAACAGGAATCCGAGCAGGGCGCTTATCGCCGGGACGAGCGACATGATCAGCATCGAGATTCGGGCCCCGATATCCTTGAAGGCGCGGAACAGGAAGCTGTCACCGAGCACCAGGCCAATCAGGCCGCTCCATGCAAGGTTCATGACCTGGCTTCGCGACATCGACCACTCGAAACCGAAGGCGGTAATGGTGACAAGCAGGAACAGCATTGCCATGATCATGCGCGTGATATTCACCTGTATCGAGCCGACGCGTGTCGTGGCCTCGGAAAACACCATTGATGTTCCCGACCAGAGAAATGCTGTCAGAAGCGCGCTGAGTTCACCGACAAACAACATGGAGGTCAGTGTTTCGAATGCAGGGCGATCCGGTTTCCTTCCGGATCGCGGAACACGGCCATGGAGCCGATGTCCTCGGAGATCAGCGTTTTAGGTATGACCACGGTCGCACCCGCCGCCTCGGCGCGCGCAAGCATCATGTTGAGATCGTCGCCGGCGTCGAAATAGACCAGCACACCGTGCTCGGAAGGGATATACCACTCGTGGGCGACGATGGCGCCGTGAATGCCGTCTTCATGCGAACCGATGAAACCCATCAGGGCCTGGCCTATCTGCTGTTCCGTGATGGCGACGTCGAACAGACGTTCGTAGAATTTCTTCGCGCGATCGAATCCCACAACCGGGATCTCGAACCAGGTGATACCTCCTGCCATATGTTCCTCCAGATTGGAAATGGAATAATAGACAACGGTCTTAATCTGCGATGCCAAGCATGCCGCGCAGATAGCGTGCGGTATGACTCGCTTCCACGGTGGCGACCTGTTCCGGCGTTCCCTCCGCGACGAGGCGTCCGCCTTCCTCGCCACCTTCCGGTCCAAGGTCGATGAGCCAGTCGGCGGATTTGATCACGTCGAGGTTGTGTTCGATGATCACAACGCTGTGTCCGGCTTCGATCAGGGCCTCGAAACAGCGGAGAAGCTTGTGCACATCATGAAAATGCAGTCCGGTAGTGGGTTCATCGAAGATGAACAAGGTGTGCCCGTCGCTGCGGGACGACAGGTGCAGGGCGAGCTTGAGCCGCTGCGCCTCGCCGCCGGACAGTGTGGTCGCTGGCTGTCCCAGGCGCATATAGCCAAGACCGACGTCGTCGAGCACCTGGAGCTTGTTGGCCACGCGCGGCACATGTTCGAAAAACGCCAGTGCTTCGGTGACGGTCATGTCGAGGACCTCGACAATGTTCTTCCCATTGTAACGGATGTCGAGGATCTCCTTCTTGTAGCGGGATCCCTTGCAGGATTCGCATTCAAGATAGAGATCGGCCATGAACTGCATTTCGACCTTGATGAAGCCATCGCCTTCGCACACGTCGCAGCGTCCGCCGGGAACGTTGAAGGAAAACGCTCCAGGCGCGTAGCCGCGCAGTCTGGAAGCGGGTGTGGACGCAAACAGGTCCCTGATCCCGTCGAAGGCTTTCAGATAGGTAATCGGGTTTGACCGGGGTGTTCGCCCGATGGGAGACTGGTCGACCAATTCCACATGTTTGATACGTTTGATGCCCCCGAACCCAGCGAAGCTGCCGATCTCTTCTTCGTAGGCCCCTTCAAGTTCCTTTTTCAGTCCACCGTACAGAATGTCGGTGATGAGCGTACTTTTTCCTGAACCGCTGACGCCGGTCACGCAGGTGAGAATACCGAGAGGAATGGACACGTCGATATCCTTCAGATTATTCTGCCGCGCTCCACTGATTTCAAGTTGCGCCTTGCTCTTGCGACGGGTCTTCGGAACAGGGATGGAGAGTTTCCCACTCAGGTACTGACCGGTGAGGGACTGCCGGTTCCTTTTCAGTTCGGCAGCGGGAGCGACGGCAACGATCTCGCCTCCGTTCTCGCCGGCATGTGGACCGATGTCGACGATGAGATCGGCGACTTGCATCATCTCCGCGTCATGTTCGACGACGATGACCGTATTGCCACTGTCGCGAAGCGACAGGAGGATGTCGATGAGACGGCTGTTGTCCCGCGGATGCAGTCCGATCGTCGGTTCGTCGAGGACGTACAGGGACCCGACCAGAGCGGACCCCAGCGATGTGGCGATGTTGATGCGCTGCGCCTCGCCACCCGACAGTGAATGCGAGAGGCGGTCGAGTGTCAGATATCCGAGTCCGATTTTTGTCAGGATGTGCAGTCGCTTGCGAACTTCCTCGAGGATACGTCCTGCCACATCCTGTTCGAAGTGGGTAAACGGTACTTCTTCGAAGAGGTGTTTGAGACGATCGATTGGCAGACGTACGAGCGTGCCGATGTCCTGACCGGCGACGCGCACGGCAAGGGCGTCTGGCTGCAGCCGTGCGCCGCCGCATGCCACGCATGTGGTGTACCCACGGTAACGCGCCATGAGGATGCGGTAGTGCATCTTGTAGTTTTTCGATTCCACCATCTCGAAGAAGCCGCGGATGCCCTTGAACCCCTTGCTGCCGTCCCAGACGAAGGCGCGTTCCTCGTCATTCAGTTCACGCCAGGGGACGTCGAGGCGGATCCCGGCCGTCTGTGCGGCGCGTTCGAGATCGCGCTGGTGCTTGCCGTGTTTCGGAGTGGTCCAGGGCTGCACTGCGCCCTCGGCGAGCGTTTTTCGTTCGTTCGGTATCACCAGGTTCGGATCGATACCCGTGGTGCGACCGAATCCCTGGCAGACGGGACAGGCACCTGCGGGGCTGTTGAACGAAAACAGCTGTGGCTCCGGTTCGGCGTAGGATGTCGCACAGACGCCGCATGCGTAGCGGGCGCTGAAATTCCAGTCGTCTCCGCTGTCGAGGATACGCACGCGGACATGGCCGTCACCTTCCACAAATGCTGTCTGCAGTGAATCCGAAAAACGTGAAGGATCTCCCCCGTGGCGCCAGACAAGGCGATCGACCAGAACATGAATTTCCGATTTCGCCGCGTCGACTTGTCCGGTTTCCTCGAGATCGATGATGTCGTCACCGATGACGACACGGGCGAATCCCTGCTTGCGCAGATTGTCGAGTTCCTCGGTGATGCTGTGTCCTTCATGGACGTGCATCGGGAACATGATGTACATGCGCGCGCCGTCGGGCAATGTTTCGATCCGTTCCATGGCGGTTCGCACCGAATCGCGCTGTACCAGTGTTCCGTCGTTGCGGCACCAGGTCTTGCCGATGCGCGCGAAGAGCAGGCGAAGGTAGTCGTACACTTCCGTGGTTGTGCCCACCGTCGATCGCGGATTGCGACCGCTGGTTTTCTGCTCGATGGCGATGGCGGGCGCGATCCCCTGGATGGAATCCACATCCGGTTTGTTCATACGTTCGAGGAACTGGCGCGCGTAGGCCGAGAGGCTTTCGACATAGCGGCGCTGTCCCTCTGCATAGATCGTATCGAACGCGAGGCTCGACTTCCCGGAGCCGCTCACGCCCGTGAACACGATAAGGTTGTTATGCGGGAGTTCGAGCGAGACGTTTTTCAGATTGTGCACGCGGGCGCCACGTATGACGAGTGAGGCCGATCCCACGCCGGCCGACATTTGGGCGGGTCGGGTTTTCCGTTTCGGTGCTGCTTTCTTCACCGGCATGACAATCTTTGGAGTCTCATGAATGAAAAACAAAGGAACAATCCAAAAAATTACGGGGGGGGGCGTCCAAAAGCAAAAAGGGCAACGGAGGAAGGTCGGTCGGCGAGCTGCGAATGCCGGCCTTTTGTGCGCGTGGTTTGTGGAAGACGTATATTTCCAGCATGAGTGTCAGGTTCATGCATACGGCCGTCACCGCAGTGTTCGCGCTTTTGTTCTGCACGATTTCTTCCGCGCAGGCGCAAGACACGGATTCCTCGGCAATGGCTGGTGATTCCGTTGTTGTTCACCGTCACGTCTTCCTTGACGGGAAGCGTGATGCCTGGCATGCCACGTTGGCGGGCAACGGGAGCGGAAGATACTTCTGCGCATGGACCGAGCGCACGACGGACGGTGCGTCGATACGCGGGTGCTTTCTCGCGCGGGCACAGCGCTCGGGTTTCCACGTGATCGAGGCGAGCATTCCGCCTGCGGGTGCCGAAGACGAGCGGCCCGCGGTTGTGTTTCTCGATGACAGCACGGTGCTGCTCGCGTGGCAGAGACGGGAAAACGGAAGGCATTTCCTCCGCGCACGGGTCGTGTCGCGATTTGCTTCGCTTGGACCCGAGCAGTCCGTATCCGATGACGATGCCGGAACCATGACGCCGGCGGCGGGTCGCACGGCGAACGGAGCGGTGCTGCTTGCCTGGCAGGATTACCGCAACGGCAACGCAGACATTTACGCGCGTCGTTTCGACCGGGACAGCCGACCGGAAGGTCGCAGTGTCCTGCTCAACGACGACGGCGGTACGGCGATGCAGGGGAGTCCGCAGATCGCCGCCGGAAACGGCGAGGGTCCGCTGGTGTTCTGGCCCGACAACCGCGAAGATGGGGCGTGGAAGTTTTATTACCAGCGGGTGGGTGTTCCGCAGGCGCACAATGTGCTGATCGATTCCGCACAGCGCAAGGCCATGACGACACTGATCAGTGGGGTCCTGCTCTCCGGAGATTCGGCTCTGTTTACCTGGAAAGACTATCGTGAAGGGCACAGCAATATCTATCGTCGTCTCGCGGACCTGCGCACGGGGCTTTTATCACCGGCGGAGCGCGTGAACGACGACCGTGGCGAGCGCTGGCAGCGTCTGGCCGTCGCCGGCGCGGATGGCCATGGAAGGACGGTGATCTGCTGGGAGGATTACCGGCATACCGAAATCAACCAGCGTGGTGATATCTATGCCCAGGTGTACGACGCGTCTGGTCTGGCGTACGGGATGAATCTTCGCATCAACGACCGTGAGGACCGCATCGCGCGCAAGATGCCAAAGGTTTTCATGGATGACGATGGATGGTATCTCGTGCTGTGGCATCAAGGTGAGGAAGGGCGTTTCCATCTCGCAGGTCAATGGCTGCGGTATCCGGACATCCGCGAGGGCGCAAATTTCTGTCTGACCTGCGACCCATCAAACGAGGAGTGAGCGTGGACAGAAGGGAATTTTTCCGACTCGGTTTTTTTCGCGTCAAGGACCACGCGCGAAAGAGTGCTCCTGAAATCATTCGCCGGGAGATCTCTCCCGTTGCGATCGACGTCAGCGTGCTCACCGAACAGGTGGAGCTGGCCGAACAATTGGCCGACGAATTGCTTCCGGACTTTTTTGGGGAACGATTTCTCCGGCTCAAACAGAGCCGGCTGAACGGGACCTATCCCGGCGGCATTCTCTTGTTCGAACAAAACCGCATGCGTGATTACCACGATGGCGCATCCCTGTTCTATGCCGCGTTACGGGAGTTCGAGCAGGGACTGGCGCTTCGCGAGCTGCAGACCGACCCCGTACTCCTTCGCTACATCAACGTCATCCCGGCTTTCTCACGCAGCGCGGATGTATTCCATCGCAACCGATTGCATAGCGCGATTCCGCTGTACGAAGACGGGCGCTTCGAAATCGAGGGCAGTCTCGGCACCATGCGCGTGGTTGTTGCCGGACAGCGACTGACCGTGGTCTCATCGTCATGCGAACAGCAGACCTGCGTCGGCCATCCCGCCATCGTCACACCCGGACAGCGCATCACTTGCGTGCCCAATGAAATCAGTATCGCGATCGGCATGCCCGTCTGACACGGCATCACAGATCGCGACGATATAAATAAAAGGGACCGGAGCGATGTGCTCCGGTCCCGACGTATCGGTTCCGCCAGTGGAGTTACTAGCCCTTTTTGGCGGGCGCTTTCTTCGCCGGTGCTTTCTTCACTGCGGCCTTTTTGGCGGATGCCTTCTTTGCGGGAGCTTTCTTCGCCGGCGCTTTCTTCACTGCGGCTTTGTTGGCGGGCGCCTTCTTTGCGGGAGCTTTCTTCGCCGGTGCTTTCTTCACTGCGGCCTTTTTGGCGGGC
>JAGTUZ010000123.1 GCA_018224415.1 Bacteroidota bacterium
GGCGGCTGTCCTCGCCGCTGGCATCGGCTATTGTTCCGGATTGCTCGGGGCTTCCATTGCTGGAGATCTCCGGGAGACGATCGCGTTTGACGGAAAGCATGGCGACATGGCGATGGAAGAATTGCACCGCTGGACGGAGGATGTGGATATTCCCCCGGAGGTGCGGACATTGCTGCTCCGGAGCAGCGGGCAGGACTCCATCGGCACAGATCCGTCGGATGGCGTCGATTTCAACACCCCTGCCGGAGATATGATTTCCGGGCAGCTTGAGACAGGGTCCGATCCTCTGCCCGACGTCGAGATCGGTGTCCTGTTCCTGCTGCATGCCTACGATGTCATGTCCAGACCCTTCAGCGTGCTTCCCGGGATCTGGGCAGGGAAGGCGATTCCCCTCCTTGGGGACGAACAGGGGCGGACGCGGCTCCTGCTGTTTCCGAGAGCTGCATACGGTGTCCAGCACGCCTCGGCGGGAATCGGCGTCCTCTTCAGAACGGAGGAAACCGTCGAGCTCTCGGTCAGCTGCGACTACGTGTGGAACCGCGAGGAACTCGGTTCCTACCGATATCAGGGCACCGGTTATGGCGTACATCACAGAACCGCCTGGCTCGATAGGGGAGACTGGAAACGCTCGACCTTTGCCTGCCTCGGCATTCGCTTCGCTCTCGCCGGCGCCCGGGTGCTGCTTGAGGCCCGTGTGCCGCTGGCGTCGGCCGTCGGCGAACGCAGCGCCTACCTGGTCCTGGGTGAGGAAACGGAGGTATCCTTGTATCCGTTGCGCGAGTATCTCGCGTTGGGAATCTCCATGTCCTGGCCAATATCGTTCTGACCGTTGTCCCGGGCCACTTGATATACACGGGGGATTATTATCCGGATATCGTATATTCTGAAACGCGCCTCCCGGCGCGACCGGTCTTCGTTTCAATATTCCCGGATTCCCATGAAACAATTCCTCCGCCTCGCAACGATCGCGCTGCTTCTGCAGCTCTCCGTCCATTCCCTGCACGCGCAAGATGAAAGCGCCGACGACGACGCCGGCGGAAAGAAAAAGGAAATCACCTCATCGATGCTGTCGGGACTGAAATTCCGCGGCGTGGGTCCCGCGCTCACGTCGGGACGCATCGGCGACATAGCGGTCAATCCGAACAATCATGCCGAGTACTACGTCGCTGTCGCCTCGGGCGGCGTGTGGAAAACCACCAATGACGGCACGACCTTCACACCGGTGTTCGACGGACAGGGATCGTATTCCATCGGCTGCGTGACCATCGATCCAGGCAATCCCCATGTCGTGTGGGTGGGCGCGGGCGAGAACAACTCGCAGCGCTCGGTCTCCTGGGGTGACGGCGTGTACCGTTCGGCGGACGGCGGCAAGAACTGGACGCACATGGGTCTGAATCAATCCGAGCACATCGGGAAGATCCTTGTCGATCCGGACGACTCTCGCATCGTGTATGTGGCGGCGCAGGGTCCGCTATGGGGACCGGGCGGCGACCGCGGGCTGTACAAGTCCACTGACGCGGGGAAGAGCTGGAACGCTGTGCTCACCGTCAGCGAGAATACCGGCGTCACCGACGTGGTCATGGACCCGCGCGACCCGAAGGTGCTGTACGCCGCCTCCTACCAGCGGCGGCGGCATGTGTGGACGCTGATCAACGGAGGACCGGAAAGCCGTATCTACAAGAGCACCGATGGTGGCGCGAGTTGGGACTCCCTGGCCAGCGGTCTGCCCTCGGGCGACGTCGGCCGCATCGGCCTTGCCATCTCGCCCGCGAATCCTGACTACATCTATGCCATCGTCGAGGCGGCGGAGGACAAGGGCGGCGTCTTCCGCTCGACCGACAGGGGCGCCAGTTGGGAGAAGCGCAGTGATTACATGAGTGTCAGTCCGCAGTACTACAACGAACTTGTGTGTGACCCCCTCGACCCCGACAAGGTGTATTCCCTCGACACGTACACCCGCGTCACACACGACGGCTTCAAGACCAACCGCGTTGTCGGCAACGGACGCCGGCATGTCGACGACCATGCATTGTGGATCAATCCCTCCGATACCCGGCACCTTCTCATCGGCGGCGACGGCGGACTGTACCGGAGCCGTGACGGCGGAGAGACCTGGCGGTATGCAGAAAACCTTCCAGTGACACAGTTCTACCGCGTGGCGGTGGACAACGCCGAACCGTTCTACAATATCTACGGCGGCACGCAGGACAATTTCAGTCTGGGTGGTCCCTCCCGCACGACGAAGGCCGACGGCATCTTCAACGATGACTGGTTCATCACCAACGGCGGCGACGGCTTCGAATCGCAGATCGATCCCACGAATCCGGACATCGTCTATGCACAGTCGCAGTACGGTGGACTCGTACGCTTCGACAAGGCCAGCGGAGAGCGTCTCGGCATCAAGCCGATGCCGGCGCCGGGCGAAGAGGCCTATCGCTGGAACTGGGATGCTCCGCTGCTGATCAGTCCGCACAAACCCACGCGCCTGTATTTCGCCGCGAACAAGCTCTTCCGAAGCGAGGACCGCGGCGAAAGCTGGACCGTCATTTCGCCGGACCTGACACGCCGTATCGACCGCAACACCCTGCCGGTCATGGGCAAGGTGTGGCCGCCTGAGGCTGTGTCCAAAAACGCCAGTACATCGCTGTACGGCAACATCGTCAGCTTCGACGAATCGCCGCTGGTGGAGGGGCTGCTGTACGTCGGCACCGACGACGGAATCGTGCAGGTGAGCGAGGACGCCGGTGCCACCTGGCGGAAGATCGAACGGATCACTGGCGTGCCGGAGACCACCTATGTCAGCTGCCTGTGGGCATCCCGCCACGATCCCAACACCGTGTACGCGGCGTTCGACAATCACAAGATGTCGGACTTCAAACCCTATGTGATGAAAAGCGCCGATCGCGGACGCAGCTGGTCCTCGCTTGCCGCGACGCTGCCGCAGCACGCGCCCGTGTACGCCATCGCCGAGGACCATGTAGTGCCGGCCCTCTTGTTTGTGGGTACCGAGTACGGCGTGCAGGTGAGCGTCGACGGCGGAAAGAAGTGGATGAAGCTTGGGGCGGGACTCCCGACCATCGCCGTGCGCGACATCGCCATCCAGACGCGGGAGAACGACCTGGTGCTCGGCACCTTCGGCCGCGGTTTTTATGTACTCGACGATTACTCGCCGCTGCGCAGTGTTGATGCGAAACTGCTGGAGAAGGAGGCGTTTGTCTTCCCCGTGCGGGACGCGCTCGCCTATGTCGAGGCGCAGCACCGACGTGTCGGGTACCAAGGGGACAGCTTCTTTTCCACACCGAATCCCGATTTCGGCGCGACCTTCACCTATTGGCTTCGGGATGGCTTCACCTCGAAGAAACAGCAGCGCAAGAAAGAGGACAAGGAACTCCGGAAAGAAAACAAGACGCCGCCGTACCCTGACTGGGACGCCCTGCGCGCGGAAGACGATGAAGAGAAGCCATACCTTCTGCTCACCGTGCGCGACGCCAGCGGCAATGTGATCCGTCGCCTGCGCGAGAGTCTCAGCGACGGCGTGCAGCGGACGACCTGGGATCTGCGCTACACGAGCACCAGTCCCATCGGAAAGGGAGGCAACACCAACAATCACCGTTCCATGCTGGCCATGCCCGGCGTGTACACCGTCACGCTCAGCCGCATCGACGATGGCGAGGAACGCGCACTGGCCGGACCGGTGAACTTCGCCGTGCGTCCGTTGCAGCACACGACGCTGCCCGCGCCCGATCGTGCCGCGCTTGCGTCCTTCCATCGCCGTCTGATGGACCTGCAGCGCGTGGGGCTGGGGGCACAGCGCTACCTGGCGGAACTGAACGAGCGCCTCGAAACGCTCGAGAAGACCATGCTTGTCACGCCGCAGCTCGATCCGCAGCTGCGCGTGCAGTGGACTTCCATGCGCGACCGTCTCCGCGAAGTCAATCGTGCGCTCAACGGCGACAAGACGATCAGCGAGCGCAACGGGGCACAGCCGCCTGCCATTATCGAGCGTTTGCAGACCGTGGCCTGGCAGCAGTGGAGTTCCACCTCCGGTCCGGCCCCGCAGCACAGCAGGGAACTCGACCACGTCACGACGCTGCTCCGACCACAGCTCGACATTCTCCGCACTATCGGCGGGACAGAACTCCCCGCCGTCGAGCGGGCGCTCGAGCAGCAGGGCGCGCCCTGGTCGCCTGGACGGCTTCCCGATCTGCGCTGAGACACAAGATCTGCGCTGAGACATCCGGTTCCGTATGATCATGAAAAAGGAGGCATACGCCTCCTTTTTCATTGACTTTGTCCACTCGTATGAATACAATGCCGTCATCCCTCATTATCAAGGAAGGGCATCATGGATGTGATTCTCGCGGGTACCGGTGAAACAGCCGATTTTTCGCTGATAATCTTTGGGTTGGCCGTACTGTTTGGTTTGCTGTATTTCGTCATCTGGTTCCCAGGCTGGCGCCGACGTCGCCAGTTGGAGAACAGGGATGCGGAGTACAGCGAGGAGTATCAAGAGGATGTGGGGATGGTCCGGGAAGACGGACTGGAAGATCGGTCGGAAGACGGATCGGAGGGCGAAGAAAAGGAGCGGACGGATCCCTACCACAAATCCCCGTAATTCCGTACATTTTTAGTCTGTATTCGCTCCACGTATGGTCCAGACTGAATGCCACGTACGCTCGCGCTCACAATCGCCTTCCTCATCGGTTTCTGTTTCGCACCTCTCGCTGCACAGGACAGCTACCGCTTGCTCCGTGCAGGCAGCGATTGCGGCCGGCTGTCGATCGCGTTCGAGAAGCTCGCGAACGGTTACCGGCAGTGCGAGCTGCACGAAGAGCGCCGCTATACCGACATCAACAACCGTTCCGTCACCTGGCGACGGACACTGAACGTGATGGTCGACAGTCTGCTGCGTCCGATATCGGTGAC
>JAGTUZ010000124.1 GCA_018224415.1 Bacteroidota bacterium
GCAGATGTGGATCTGGAACTCCTCATGGAACTGCACGAACACGGGAGCGTCCGCACGCTCAAGGACCGCCGACTCGATCTCTACGAACTCCGCCTCAAGTCGCCTGCCGACAGCACGGAACGGCAATAGATCCCGTCCGAGGGATACAGACAATGAAACATACAGAAGCTGTTTCAAACGTGATTGACAATGCCATCAAATACACAGAGCGCGGTAGCGTCAGGATCGATTTACACGTTGGCGGGGGGACCAAGGTAATCATCACCATCCCAACGGACCGGCATCATCCCATTGGAATCCCTACGGACCGGCATCATCCCATTGGATCGGCCTGACGAGCGCATCATCCCATTGGATCGCGGATGGCGACAGAAGTTTTTTTCGCTTTATTTTCGCTGCGCGTGCAACCCAGAGCATGTTTTACCGTATCCCCCGTCGCATAATATCCTCCTTCAGCCCTCAATGGTTTCCTTCCACCGCCGTGAGGGCTGAACTTTTTTTATCTGAGTACGTTCCGGTACCGCAGCACCGCCAGTCCGAAGACGCCGATGCCAAAGGCCATCATCGCCAGCGTTTCGGGGAGCAGCAGGGAGAGCG
This sequence comes from Bacteroidota bacterium, assembly GCA_018224415.1. Taxonomy (GTDB): domain Bacteria; phylum Bacteroidota; class Ignavibacteria; order SZUA-365; family SZUA-365; genus SZUA-365. The sequence goes on from JAGTUZ010000124.1 coordinate 598, forward strand.
GCGTGCCTTTCAGATAGATTTCCCGGAGAATGACAAGGAAGTAGCGCAGGGGATTGAGATACGTAAGGTACTGCACCGCATCGGGCATGTTGGCGATGGGGATGAAAAAGCCCGACAGCAGAATGGCGAAGATCATGAAAAACCAGCCGACGAACAGGGCCTGCTGCTGGGTTTCGGAAATGGTTGAAATGAAGATACCGACGCCGAGCGTCGTGAGGACGAAGACGGCGGACTCGGCAAACAGCAGCAACACGCTGCCTTCGACGGCGATACCGAAGATGAGGTAGATGAAGCCCATGGCGACGGTGATCTCCACGAAGCCGAGGATGCTGAACGGGATTACCTTGCCGAGAATCAACTGCGAGGCGCGGATGGGAGTGACGGTAAGCTGTTCCAGCGTTCCGATTTCCTTCTCACGCACGATGCCCATGCTCGTCAGGAACACGGTGATGATCAGGAGGATCAACGCCACGATGCCCGGTACGACATAGGCCTTGCTTTCCATCATCGGATTGAACAGGAACCGCGTCTCTGTCTCCGTGAGGCGTATGTCCCGCAAACGCAAGCCAAGTGATGGATCGTGAGCGATGATGTCGCTTTGATACTGCTGCGCAATGCGTGTCAGGTAGCCGAGTGAAACACCGGCGGTGTTTCCGTCAATCCCGTCGACAAGGACCTGCAGCTGCGGCCGTCTCCCCAGCACGATGTCGCGCTGGAAATGTGTTGGTACCACGACGGCCAGACGGGCGCGTCCATGATCGAGCCAGGAAGGGAGTGCACGCTCGTCGTCTTCGACACCGACGGGATGGAAATACGGCGTATGACCAAACCGCTGTAGGAAGGCGCGGCTCATCGGCGTGCGGTCGAGATCGGCGAACACGATGTCGACGTTTTTCACGTCGGTCGTGATGGCATAGCCCAGTAGTGTGATCTGAATCAAAGGCATGACAAACAGGATGCCGATCATCGCGCGGTCGCGGAAGATCTGCCGAAATTCCTTCTGGACGAGATAGAAGATGCGCTGCATGGTATACCGATCCAATCTGTCTGTTATTCGAGCCGCATGCGGAAACGGCGGATCGCGTTGGCAACAAGCAGGACGCCCAGTCCGGTGAGTATCAACGACTGCGGCCAGAGTTCGCGCAGCCCGACGCCCTTGAGCATGATGCCCCGGATGATTTCGAGAAACCAGGTTGCGGGAATCACATGCGCCAGCCAACGAAGCACCGTGGGCATGCTGTCGATCGGAAAAATGAAGCCGCTGAGCATGATTGTCGGCAGGATCGTTGCCATCAGGGTCATGAACATCGCAATCAGCTGCGTGCGCGCCACCGCGGAGATCAACAGCCCGAAGCTCAGCGCCACAAATACATAGATCAGCGTGAGCAGGCCGAGCAGCGGCAGGCTGCCGCGCATCGGAACATCGAACAGCAGCCGCGCGCTGACGAGAATGATCGATGCGTTGAGCAGACCAAGCAGGATGTAGGGCAATACCTTTCCGATGATGATCTCCCGGGCGTGCACGGGAGAAACGAGAATCTGCTCCATCGTGCCTGTTTCCTTTTCCCGCGTGATGGCGATGGAAGTGAGCAGGGCGGAAATCAGCATGAGGATCAGTGCCACCAACCCGGGCACAAAAAAGAACGTGCTGTTCATGTCCGGGTTGTAGAGAATGCGGGGGGCGATTTCGAACAGCACCGGGAGCCTGCCGTCCGTCCGCAGGCCATCGTTCATCCGGAGGTTGTATTGCTGCAGCACCTGCTCTGCATAATTGCTTACGAAGGTCCCGATGTTGCTGTCGCTGGCGTCGATCAGCAACTGCACACGACTGCGTCCCGAGCGTTCGAACTGGGTGTTGAAATCGGAGGGAATGACGATGACCAGCAGGGCTTCGCGGCGCATGAACAGCTTTTCCACTTCCGCGCGTCGGACGTCGCGACCGAGGGGCACGAAAAAGCCGTTTTCCGCAAACGCCTCGACCAGCGCGCGGCTCTCCGGCGTGCGTGCGTCATCGATTACACCGAATACGATATTGCGCATGTCCAGCGTGATGGCATAGCCGTAGAGCACAATCATCATGATGGGCATGAGGATGATGATCAGCAGCGTTCGCCAGTCACGGAAGATGTGTGTGAATTCCTTGCGCATGATGGCGAGGACCCTGCGTTTCATGAGGCATCTCCCGTTGTGAGCCGCGTGTCCCGGCCATCACGTTTGCCCCCGCTGTCTGTGACGGCCCCACTTTCTGTGACAGACCCGTTTCCTGTGACGGACCCGTTTCCTGTGACGAGTTGGATAAACACATCCTGCATGGTCTTTTTTCCGTACTTATCTTTCAGTTCTCCGGGCTGTCCCATTTCGATGATGCGTCCTTCGTACATGATGGAAAGCCGTCCGCAGTATTCCGCTTCATCCATGTAATGCGTGGTGACGAAAACCGTCTTGCCCCGTCCGGCGATATCGTGGATCAGTCGCCAGAAATTTCGTCGCGAGATGGGGTCGACGCCGCCGGTCGGCTCGTCGAGGAAGATGATCGACGGATCGTGCAGCATGGCCACGCCGAGAGCGAGCCGCTGTTTCCATCCGAGCGGCAGCGACCGCGTGAGCAGGCCGCGGCGCTTCTGCAGCTGCAGTTCGTCCAGCAGCACGTCTGATTTTTCCGCGATCGCGCAACGCGAAAGGCCGTAAATGCCGCCGAAGAATTCGATGTTCTGCGCGACTGTGAGATCCTCGTAGAGGGAGAACTTCTGACTCATATATCCGATATTTTGCTTCACCTGGTGTGCTTCGCGCCGGATGTCGTAACCGGCGACGCGTGCCTCACCGGAGGTCGGGGGGATCAGTCCGCAGAACATCCGGATCGCGGTGGTCTTGCCGGCACCATTCGCTCCGAGGAAGCCGAAGATTTCACCGGGCGCAACGGTCAGCGAGAGTTCATCTACGGCGGTGAATGCTCCGAAGCGCTTTGTCAATTGCTCGGCGTGGACCGCCGGCTGTGCTGCGGAAGACAACGACGCACTACCGGCTTCGTCAGAACGCAACGCGGCGTGTTCAGTTTGCATGGCGCGTATTCTCTTCGATGAGGGAAATGAACACATCCTCCAGTGAGGGTGCCAGAGACGTGAGCGTGGCCGGACGCGAGGCGATCAGTTCATCCGGGGTCCCCTGGGCGAGGGCGCGTCCTTCGTGCATGATGACAATGCGGTCGCAGAGCCTCGCCTCGTCCATGTAGGGGGTCGACACGAGGATGGTGACGCCCTGTGTGCGCAATTCGCGGAGGATGTCCCAGAATTCATGCCTCGAGACGGGATCGACGCCCGTGGTCGGCTCGTCGAGCACCAGCAAAACCGGGTTGTGGATGAGCGTGCACGACAGGGCGAGCTTCTGTTTCATGCCGCCGGAGAGACGTCCCGCAAGGCGCCGGGCAAACGGTTGCAATCTGCTGAAGCGATAGAGGCGCTCGAGCCGCGCCGGCAGTTCTGTCTTCGGGACGGAAAAGAGTTCGCCGAAGAAGCGAAGGTTCTGTTCCACCGAGAGATCCGGATACAGCGAGAACCGCTGCGGCATGTATCCGATCATGGAGCGGATGCTGCGGGTGTCACGCACGGCATCGTTACCTGCGACGGTCAGCGTTCCGGCATCCGGACGGAGCAGCGTCACCAGGGTACGCATCGTGGTTGTCTTGCCGGCGCCGTCAGGACCTATCAGACCAAACAGCTCCCCGCGACGTACGGTGAAATCGAGATCAGACACGGCGGGGCGGGTTCCGTAGGAGCGTGAGAAGTTTCGGACTTCGATCAGCACGTCTGCTCCAGATGTGTGTGATTTCATTTGTGTACCGGGCATACGACCTACTCTCCGCGGGGAAGCGACACGGTGACGGGCATGCCGATTTTCAGAATGTCGTTGCGGTTGCGCACCTTCACTTTCACGGCATAGACCAGCGCGGTACGCGTTTCCTCGGTAAGGATGGTCTTCGGCGTGAATTCCGCCTTGTCCGAAATCCAGCTCACCGTGCCCTCGAAAACCGTGTCACTTCCATCGACATGCAACCGCACCTGTTGCCCGAGTCGCAGAGCGGGAAGCTGCGTTTCCGACATGTAGATGCGCGTCCACATGTCACGCAGATCAGCCAGTTCGAACACCGGCGCACCCGGACCCAGCAGTTCGCCGGCTTCCGCGTAGCGAAGCAGTACGCGCCCATCGATCGGGGAGGTGATGCGGGCATCGCTCTGCTGTTTCCGGACAATGGATAAACCAGCCTGGATCTGTGCGCGTTTCGAACGCGACCCTGCAAGGGCCGCTTCGGCCGCTGCGAGTTCCGCGTTGGCCGCGTCGACCTGTGTCTGCAGGTCATCGACGGTCTGCTGTGTCACGGCATCTTGCGCCAGCAGCGAGCGGAATCGTTCGTAACGGCGCAGGAGGTTGTCACGCTGGATGCGGGCCGCACGCAGTCGAAGCGTAGCAGCTTCGGTCTGATGTGCGAGTTCCGCAAGTCTGGCGTCGTTCTGATCGATCTGATATCCCAGCCGCTCTGTTTCGATGACGGCGAGCACGCTGTCACGGTATACCGGTTCACCCTCGTCGGCATGCAGGGAAAGCAATCGTCCGGGAGTCTCGGCGCTCACGCGGACGGTGGTAGCGTCCATGATACCGGTGAAGCGCATGATAGACGCGTCATCGTCGCCGCAGGCTGCGAGGAGCAGGGCGGGGAGGAGCAGAAGAGTGGACAGGGTACGCATGGATGGACTCCTATATGGCCATGCCGATGGCATTGGCGAGTTCGGTGAGCTTGAGTCGGTACTGGATGTCGCTCTGCTCGCGACGGAGCAGGGCGGTGGTGAGCGCGGTCTCTGCGTCGACGAGTTCCGTGGCCGTGGACAGTCCCTGCCGCAGCCGCGCTTCGAGCAGGTCACGCTTCGCGTGTTCCTGTGCGAGTTGTTCGTCGAGCATTCCGCGGGTCTGGTCGATCACCCGCAGGTCGTTCAGCAGACTGCGGATACTGCTGCCGATCTGCCGTTTGAGGCGGTCCCTTCGAAGCTGCTGTTCCTGGAGGGCGATTTCCTGCTGTTCGATCCGTGCGTGGTCACCGCCCCAGGACCAGAGATTCCATTGCAATGCCATTCCCGCTGTGTAATACGGCATCCACTCGTTCGCGATCTGATCCACACCCGGCCGGCCGTAGCGTGCGGAAGCGAAGGCGGAAAGAGATGGCAGCAGACTGGCCTTTTCGAGACGCACGCGGTGTTCGCCTGCAGAGATTGATTCGCGCAGCGCGGCAAGGTCTGTCCTCTGCGCCATGGCGAGGTCGAGGAGGGCATCGGCGTCGGCAGCGGACAGAGCCGGTTGGGGTGCGAGCTTGTCGTCTACCTGGAAATCGGCAGGGAGTCCGGTCAGGTCCGCGATTCCGATCAGCGCGTTGCGATAGGCCGACTCTGCCTCGGCACGCTCAACCCGCAGGGCGCTCACGCGCGTCGAAAGAAGAAGCGTATCGTACGGGATGATCTGTCCCTGCGCATACAGCTGTTTGAGCACCGCCAGCTGGACGCCGAGGTACGTTAGCTGTCCATCGTAGATAACCCGCGTACGCAGCACGAACTGTGCACGCAGGTAGGCGGCGGTGACGCGGTTGTGCATGGTCACCTCGCTGCCTTGCAACTGCCGTTGTGCGATTCCGCGCTGTGTTTCCTGCAGATGCAGCATGCCTTGCAGGCGAAAACCGGTGAACAGCGGTACGCTGGCGGTCAGCGACGCATCGTACACGTTGCCGTCGCCGAAGGAAAAACTTCGCGACAGCACTCCCGGGATGCTGAAATCGATGCTGGCCGTCTCGCTCACATGCGTGTAGGAGGCGTTCAGGTCGAGGCGGGGGAGGCGCTGTGCGCGCGCCGCCGCCACACCACGTTCCGCCTGGGTCACTCCGAGTCGCGCGATCGCCAATTCTTCGGCGTTCCGGGTGGCAGCGGACCTCGCTTCCTCAAGTGTGAGCAGCCGTTGTGCGTGCAGGAGGGATGGTCCCTGCACGGACAAGGCGACGCTGGCAAGCATGAGAGCGAGCATGGGGATGGAAGGAAATGTGAATCGAAACGATAACCTCATGATCTCACTCCGTTCGGGGTTTCAGTCCGTAATACACCAGTTCAAAAATGTGGTCCTTTCGCGCCTCGGTGAGAGCGGCCCGCTGCTGTTCCAGGCCGGGCATCACCGCAGCGAAAATGGGGAAGGCCGCAAAGAAATAGATACACGCGCCCATGACGGAGATCATCGTCTGAAAGGGGTCCGCCTGCGTGACGGCACCTTCCCGCACACCGCGCTCGAAAAAGGCGAGGATGGTATTCGGCAGGCCAAGCGGAGTGTCACCGCTCTCCGGATCGAGATGCGTCGCCGCTATTTCACCGATGCGCCGGCGGAATACCGGCGCGCCCTCGGCCACCTCGCGAAGCATGAACATCGGCAGCGCGGGATTTTCGTTCAGAAGGTCGACGTACTGGTGGATGAACTGCCTGAGGATCTCGGCGAAAGAACCATCGGATCGCAGAGGTGTGGTCATCCGCGTGAAATAATGCCGGAATACGTACGTGAACACTTCCTCATAGAGCCGCTCCTTGCTGCGGAAATAATAATGCAGCAACGCCTTGTTCAATCCTGCACGGTCGGCGATGTCCTGCATCCGTGCTCCCTGCCGGCCGTGCTTGCTGAACTCCTCCAGCGCCGCGGCGAGAATCGCTTGCTCCGTCTCATTGAACTGCGTTGACATAAATATTATCCGAAAAGATTAACTAAATAGTCAAACCAATGGGGCAAATATAGGCAGCCTGAGCTTCGATGTCAAGCTGCCTTGAAAAAAAATGGGTTCAGAGCAGGAGAATCCTGCTGACAGCCACGTCACCGCTGCGAAGCACCAGGAGGTGGACACCGCTAAGGCGCGCGAGTCCATGCAGGCGCAAGTCCTGCCAGCCGGCGGGGAGGAGGCGCACAGCTGGCAGGACCGCAACCCGCGTTCCCGCAATGGTAAGAAGTTCGAGTGTGACACATTGCTCCTGCCGCACGCGCAGGGGAATGGTAATGACATCCCCGGCGGGTTGGGGCCAGGGAGGCCCGATCCATATTCCTTCGCTCCGTCCCTGTGCATCCATGAAACCCGATCCATCGTCGAAGCCCGATCCACCGTCGAAGCCCGATCCACCGTCGAAGCCTGATCCACCGTCGAAGCCCGCGCCATCGTCGCAGGGGATCACCAGCGAGTCTGCCTCGAAAATGGCGGAGCTGCCGTCCCGGTCGATCTGTCGGAGCCGATAGTGAAACGTACCGCAGTCTCCCTTGAGACTATCATCGAATTCGTAC
>JAGTUZ010000125.1 GCA_018224415.1 Bacteroidota bacterium
CCGTGACGGTCAGTCGCGTGCTCTCGATGCTGTGCGAGACGTAGGAGCCCAGGAAGGTGTAGCGGTCCGCGCGCGCCATGGAGACGCAGAAGAGGAGCAGCAGAAGCGGAATGATGAGGCGTTTCATACGGGGTTCCTGTCGGTTCAGCGGAAGGTCCACCAGGCACGCCAGTGTGGTGATGGCCAGCGAAGTGATGGCCAGCGCCGACGGCGTGCTGTCCATGTACGGGCTCCCCGGAGGGAAAAAACGCAAACTCGTCAATGCGCCGCACTTTGGCAAGACATGGCGCGTGCCGCGCCGCTTCAGGCCGCGCCGCTTCAGGCCGCGCCGAGTCAGGAGACGCGGACCACGACCATGGTCATGTCGTCGTGCTGTTCGGCGCGTCCGGCGAAGCGCAGTGTGTCGCGGTGCAGGTGGCCGAGCAGTTCCTCCGCGCTCGTGCCCTCGAAGCGCTGCAGGGCCGCGGCGAGACGTTCCTCGCCGTATTCCTCACGCGTTCGGGTCATGGCTTCGGGGTAACCATCGGTGTACAGCACGAAGGTGTCGCCCGTGTTCAGCGGCACGCGCGCTTCCTCGATGGTCGCGGAGAATGTGCTGCCTGATTCGAAGCCCAGGGCGATGCCGCGGGAATGGATGACGTCCACCGCCGCGCCGGCCGAACGCCGCATCACCGGCGCGTGGCCCGCCCGCGCGATGCACAGTTCCCGCGTTTCCATGTCGAAGACGGCGTAGATCATGCTGATGAAATGCCCACGATCGACGTTGCGGTAGAACAGGCGGTTCATTTCCACGAGCACATCCGCGGGCGACGGGTGCTGGAAGGCCAGCGCCTGCAGGAAGCCCTTCGCCAGTGTCATATAGAATGCGGCCTGCGTGCCCTTGCCTGAAACATCGCCAATGGCGATGCCGAGGCGACCGCCGCCGAGGTCGATGAAGTCGTAATAGTCCCCGCCTACCTCCAGCGCCGGCGCGCAGTGCGAGGCGATGTCGAGTCCGGGCATTGATGGATTCCGCTTCGGGAGAAAGCCCATCTGCACGTCGCGGGCGATCTCCAGCTCGCGCGTCAGGCGCTGCCGCTCGGTGATGTGTCGCTGGAAGCGGGGAGTGATGGAGTCGTAATCGGTCACGCGGTCGGGGACGAGCATGGCCACGATGCCCCAGATGGGGATCGCCGCGAGCACCCCAGCCACCTGCATTGCCTCGGTGGACCACGCAGCGTTGCCGGGCAGGAAGAAGATCACCCCGTCGTTGAGTATGCCGAACACGACCAGCGCGGCGAGCGCGGTCAGCAGGTCGGTTTCCACGAACAGCCAGACCAGCAGCAGCATGCCCGGCAGCAGCACCAACCACGCCAGCGGCAACGGCACGAGATTGATACCGTTCACGGCGGTGAACAGTAGCGCGGGAACGGCGACCACCAACGCTTTCGAACGCAGGCGCTGTCGCAGCAGCGAGACGATGGAAAGCAGCATGAACGCCGTCGCGTACAGCCCCATGATCAGGGCGTTGCCAAACGCGTACGCGGCCGGGAACGGGGTGGAAAACAGACGGATGCCGTCGCCGCCGTCCTGCCGGATCCACGTTGTTCCGAAACCGTCGAGCAGCCAGGCCGCCAGCAGTCCCGCCGCGAGCATCGCCGTGCCGGCGAGACTGCCGTGCAGCATCGCCGATCCCACCCGCGAGTGCAGCGGCTGTCCGCTGCGCAGCAGGTCGAAGGACAGCAGCTTCTCCTTCCAGGTCTCCCGCCCCAGCGTTTCGCCCACGGCCCAGACGGGAATGAAGCCGCCGCCGACGAACAGCGGGGCGATCAGCAGGGGAATGAGGATTTCGAGCGACCGCGTCTCGAGTTCGAAGAACAGCCATACGCCGAACAGCAGCGCGATGCCCGCTCCCATGACCATGGCCGTGCGGAAGCCGATCTCGTAGCTGCGTATCCGCCGGAAGAACACGACAAGCAGGATAATGCCGAATACGATATAGTAAGCGGCCTCGAGTACATCGGAAAACTCGGTGGTCTGTTCCGCCTTGAAATTCCGCGTGAAGCGGGGCACGGCTTCGAAATCGGTCAGTGTTCCGCCGCGGAGGACGACGCGAAGGTCGATGCTGTCGGCGAGCACCTCGTCGCGCACCGTCCAGCGGAACTCGTGATCGACGCGTTCGGGCGCCTCGGTGCGCCGATGCGTGATGCCCGCGCGGGCGGCGGAGGCCGAATCTCCCAGCTGGCCGCGCCTGACCACGGGACCCAGATACACCGCGGGCACCCAGGCCAGCAGAAGGCGGCGTGCCGTATCGTAGGCCTCCGCGTCTCCGGGGCTTGCCGCGGAGGAATCCTTGAGCGGGATCTGCACGCGAAGCAGACGGCCGTTTCCGTCGAGATGCAGCAGCACGTCTCCCGTTATCAGCCGTCTGATGATCTCCGCCTGATCGCCCGACGCGGCGGCGATGTCGGTCTCTTCGTTTTCGCGGCGCAGGAAGCGCAGTTTCCAGAAATGTCCGGGCACCCGCTCGCGCAGAAGCGCATTCGCCCGCGCGCCGCTATGGCGCGCGTACATGCGTTCGAGCACGGCATTGTCGTTTGTCATCGACAGCGAGAGGTCGAAGCCTTCGGGGTCGAGACCCAGTCCCCGCACGATCTCCGCGCCGCGCGCGCGGACTCCGTCGGCGTCGAGCGCGAGTCCGATCCCACCGTTGCCATGCGCGGAGGGATAGAGGAACAGGACGGCCGCGCCGAAGATGCCGAGGCCGATCACTGCGGCCAGGATGCGCGCCAGCGGAGAGGAGGTCGTTGTCTGTGCCATCTGTCTGCCGTGCCGAATGATGTAGTCACTTGTGAATGCAACCGATACCGGATATTCCCGTATCACGGGCTCTGTCCGGAACCCCGTCCGCTGTCCGGAACCCACACGATACGTTCCTGTCCGGCAAGATGCATTATTTCTTCGTTTCCGCGAAGCCCGGAAATCCGTACATTACCTGCTCCGGAATGAAACCGTCGTATCGGAGCCATATATCCGAAAAACCGTGAAACCCCTTCAGGAACGCATATCGCCCCGCTTGATCCGCGCGCTGTACGTGCTGTTCGCCCTCGTCGTTCTCGGCGTGACCAGCTACAACGCGCTGCATGTCATTTTCTGGCGGGTGCCGAGCAATGACCAGTGCCGGTGGGTGCAGGAATTCACCGACACGACGCGTGTGCATCTGGACGGCATCAAGCCCGCGTCCTCCGCCGCAGCCGCGGGTCTGCTCCCGGGTGACATACTTCTGGCAGTGGATGGCACGCCCGTCTCGCGGGCGGAAGAGGCAACAAGCTGGCTGCGCTCAGCGGGGAAAGGTGAAATTACCCGCCTGCGCATCGAGCGCGATCATCGGGAGATGGAACTGGACTGGGTGCCGCGTGCCGGGGAAAAGGAACCACCGTTCGTTGTGTACGACCGTCTCTTCGAGACACTTGTCATCCGGAACATCGTCCCCGGCGGCGTGACCGACCGGGCGGGCATCCAGGACGGCGACATCCTCCTTCGCATCGACAGCGTGAGCGTCAACCACCGCTTTGGCGCGCAGTACCTGATCAACATCCACCCGGCCGACAGCAAGGCGACCTTCCTCGTCGATCGCCAGGGCGAGCACATGGAGTTCAAGGTCACCATTCTCAAGACCTTCAACTACACGTACCTGTCGAGCTATCTGCTGGGCGTGGGCTTCCTTCTTGTGAGCCTGTTCGTCGTGTTGGCCCGTCCGGAAGGCAGCACTCAGCGCAAGTTCGCGCGCTACGGCATGTACGTGCTGCTGCTCTTCGGCATGATGAACGTCAACATGGGGCTGCCGTACGATCCGCGATGGAAGGTGATGACCTTCAACTATATCGCCATCGCGGCGCGGGTGATCGCCCCGCCCGCGCTGGTTGCGTTTTTCCTGCATTTTCCGGTGGTCCGCAACCTGCGCCACCGCCGCCTGCTGATGGTGCTGCTCTACGCGGGGAGCGTTCTTTCCGCCTCCCTGATCGTGGGCGTGTTCTCCTATTATATCTCGATCGTCGATTTCGTCCCGCCCGCCTGGCTGGTGCTGACTGCCTACAACTTCCCGCTCCTGTACTTCCTCGGCGGACTGGCGGTGTTCACGGACAGTTATTTCCGATATGTCGATCCGGAACGTCGTCTGCCGTTGCGTCCCATCCTGCATTCGGCGGTCATCGGCATCGTCATCTTCGCCTATCTCGCGGTACTGAACACCATGCATCCGCTGGTGCTGTATCTCGATCCCTACCTGCTGATGCCGGTGGTGCTTGTCATCGGCATTCCCCCCGCCTTCGGCTACGCCATCGTCCGATACCGGCTGATGGACGTCACGCCCATGGTGCGGCGCAGTCTCGTGTACGGCGTGATCACGGCCATGCTGGCGGCCATCTATCTCGGAGTGGTGTTCGGTCTGGGCAGCCTGCTGGGACATGTCCTCGGGCAGTCCGACAATACCATGGTCATTCTCATCGCGGTCATCCTGATCGCATTGCTCTTCGATCCGCTCAAGCAGCGTGTGCAGAACGTCGTCGACCGCATTTTCTACCAGGAACGCATCAACTACCAGAAGGCCTTGCTCGAATTCAGCAGCGAATTGCCGCAGCAGATGAATCTCGACCAGATCATGCAATCGGTGGTCGCGCGCATCGCCACCACGATGCATATCGAGAAGGTGTCGGTCTCGCTGTGCGGTGAGAAGGAAGGCTGCCATGTCGTGGCGCGCAACATCGACGAGTCGCTCTGTGTCTTCGACCGGCGTCCCGGGGGAGTGGTCGAACTGCTCTCCCGCACGCACGCGCCGCAACGTTTCGATCTGCCGGAAGAAGACCTGCGCGTGCAGGATGATGACGACCGTCGGCGGCTTCAGGAATCGGGCGTGGTGCTGATGGTGCCGATGTTCCTGCAGGAGCGGCTGATCGGTTCGATCAACGTTGGTCCGAAGATGAGCGGACGCGTGTACGCGCAGGAAGACATCGACCTGCTCGCGACCGTCGCAAGTCAGGCAGCCGTGGCCATCGAGAACGCGCGCCTGCACCGCTCGGAGGTGGAGAAACAGAAAATCACCGAACAGCTCCGCATCGCCCAGCGGATCCAGAAAGGACTGCTGCCGAAGGACAATCCTCCCATCGCCCGGCTCGATATCTCCGGTGTGAGCATCCCGGCACAAAGCGTGGGCGGGGACTACTACGACTACATCGAACTTCCCGGCAACCGTCTGCTCGTGGCCGTCGGCGATGTGTCGGGCAAGGGCATCTCGGCCGCGCTGTACATGTCAAAGGTACAGGGCATGATCCGCATCGCCGCACAGATGGAAGACCGGCCGCGGGACATCCTGATACGTGTCAACCGCCTGATCTACGAGGGGATGGAACGTAATTCCTTCATCACCGTGATCCTCGCCATGTTCGATTTCGACGCCGACGCCGTCACCATCTGCCGCGCGGGACATATGCCCCCACTGCTCGCGCTCAACGGCGACATGCAATATCTTGGATCCGAAGGCATGGGGCTCGGGCTGGAAAACGGCGAGGTTTTCGAACACTCCCTCGAGGAAAAGACCTTTCCCCTGCATGATAACGGACTCATCGTGCTGTATTCCGACGGACTGACCGAGGCGATGGACGCCCATAAAAACGAATTCGGCGAGGATCGTGTGCTGGCGATGGTGCGCGGTGCCGCGCAAATGTCCGCCACTGACCTGCAGCAGCTGCTGCTCGACGAAGTCGCCCTCCACCGCGGAGAGGCCGAGCAGAACGACGACATCACCCTCGTCGTCATCCGGGTGCGGTGAGCATTTCACGTCCTTCCGCCTCTCCGCCTCTCCGCCTATCCGCTTATCCGCCTCATTGCCGTGCTGCCAATATTTCCTGTAACTTACAGAAACCGATTTTTCGCACATCGAAGTCCACAATCCATGCGTCCACACCTGCTTATCCCTTCCGCCTGTATCCTTATCACCTCCATTCTGTTATCCGCCTGTTCGACCGACGAACGCAGTCCCGACGACCGCGCGTTCGAGGAACTGACCGGTCGATTTCTCGAAAGCTATCTGACCACACATCCCGAACATGCAACCGAACTCGGTGACCACCGATTCGACGACCGCATGGACGACTACTCCCGCGAAGGCATGGAGGCCGAGGTGGCGTTCTGCCGCGCCTATCTCGACACCCTCGCCGGCATCAAGGTGGAGACGCTGTCGCCGCAGCACATGATCGATTACGAGATCCTGCGGCATCAGCTCGACGCAAGGGTATACGCGCTCGAGGAACTGCGCGAGTGGGAATGGAATCCGCTGGTGTACAATCCCGGCGGCGCGATCTACGCGCTCATCGCCCGCGAATTCGCGCCGCTGCAGGAGCGCATGCGGTCGGTGGCATCGCGCCTGCGCGCCATTCCGGCGGTGCTGGAAGCCGCGCGGAAGAATCTCGCGACACCGCCGTCCATCCACACCGAAACGGCGATCCTCCAGAACGACGGCACTGTCGCCCTGCTCGAACAGACGCTCGAGCCGTTCATCGGCGAGTGCGACGCCGCCATGCAGGAGGACCTGCGCGAGGCGCGCGCCTCGGCCGTAGCGGCCCTGCAGGCGCACGGCGCATGGATGAAAACCGAACTACTTCCGAGGTCGACGGGGGATTTCCGCCTGGGCGCGGAGCGCTATGCCCGGAAGTTCGCCCTGCGGCTCGACACCGACATGGAGCCGTCGGAGCTGCTGGCCATGGCCGAGGCCGATCTCGAACACACAACCGAGGACATGCGCAAGCTCGCGGCGAAACTGCATCCGACGCTGTTCCCCGACGCGCCGGTGCCTGAGGACCCGTCCGAACTCATACGCGTCGTGCTCGACCGGCTGGCGGAAGACCGTCCCTCCGACAGCACCATCGTCGACCAGGCGCGCGCCGACCTCGAGGAAGTACGCCGCTTTGTCGCCGAGAAGGGACTTGTCACTCTGCCCACCGAACCCATCGAGATCATTGTCATGCCGGAGTTCCAGCGCGGTGTGGCCGTGGCCTATTGCGACGCCCCGGGCGCGCTGGAGAAAAACGGCAAGACCTTCTACGCCATCGCGCCGACGCCGACGGATTGGACAACCGCGCGCCGGGAGTCCTTCTACCGCGAATACAATAATTACATGCTGAAGAACCTCACCGTGCACGAGGCCATTCCCGGGCACTACCTGCAGCTCGCCGCGGCCAACCGCTCTGAGGCCCCCACGCTGCTGCGCGCGGTGATGCCCAGCGGCGTCTTCGCCGAAGGCTGGGCCACGTACACCGAGCAGATGATGTATACCGCCGGTTACGGCGGTCCGGAACTGGGCATGCAGGTGATGAAAATGCGCCTGCGGCTGCTGATCAACACCATCATCGACCAGCGTATCCACGCACTGGGCATGACCGAGCGCGAGGCGATGGATCTGATGCAACACCGCGGTTTCCAGGAGGAAGGTGAAGCTGCCGGCAAGTGGCGCCGCGCCTGCCTGACCTCGGCGCAGTTGAGCACGTACTATTACGGTAACATCAAGGTCAACGAACTGCGCCGCCGTGCGGAAAAACGCGACGCAGAGAAGTTCTCGCTCAAGGCCTTCCACGACGAACTGCTGTCCTTCGGCACCATCGCGCCGAAATTCCACCCGATGATCATGAAGCTGCCCACCGACGGACTGCCGGTGGCAGGCGGACCGGCGGCATCGGCCGGCGGCTCCGCATCGGAGACCATCGGGGCGCGGCGGCAGACGGCGCGCCGCTAGGACGGAAGACGCATGTCACGCGACGCCGACACGTCCGTGCTCGCCGCGCTGCACGCGCGGCACTTCGGGGAGGTCCCCGCGGCGGTCACACCGCTCAAGGGCGACGCCTCCGACCGCCGTATTTTCCGCCTCGCCTCCGTGGGCGCGACGTCCATCGGAATCCTCGGTCCGAATATCCCGGAAAACCGCGCCTTCACCGGTTTCGCCCGTGCCTTCCGCGCGGCGGGACTCCCCGTGCCGGAAATCTTCGCCATCGCCGACGGACACGGCGCCTATCTCGAGGAGGACCTCGGCGATGTGACCCTCGCCCTCTGGCAGGAGGCACTTGGCGTGGAACGTCGCGCGGAGCTGTTGGAGATGTACACCACGGTGCTGGGGGAACTCGTGCGCTTCCAGGTCGACGCCGCCGACGTCGTGGATTACGGACTCTGCTATCAGACCGCGGAATTCGGGGAGGAGGCCATGGCCTTTGACGTCGCGTATTTCCGCACACATGTGCTCGAGCGGCTCATGCGCGGGGAATGGGATCGCGCGTCCTTCGATCGCGAGACCCGGGCGCTGGTCGGGCTGCTGCAACGCGCGCCGCGGGAGACCTTTCTCTACCGGGACTTCCAGTCGCGCAACGTCATGATCCGCGACGGCGC
>JAGTUZ010000126.1 GCA_018224415.1 Bacteroidota bacterium
CATCAGCGTGATCTGCGAGGGATCGAGGCCACGCACGATCAGACCGTTCTCCCGCACACAGGCCTTGAATGTCACCCGTGGCAGCTGGCTATAATCCACATCCTCGAATGCCACAGTGAGTTGGGCATGCAGCAGCCCGCTTCCTGTGAGAAAGAACATCAGGATGAATAAAAGAGTCATCTGTATCGAATATCGTATCGATCGTTTCATGTGCCGTCGCGCTGGTGGATAGGAAAGCACATACTACATCGGGAATAAATCTTCCGCAAGGGAAAAGGGTGGGAACGATGGACACGCTTCCGTGTCTTTGGGACGAACCGCCCGCCCATTCACCGTCCCGTGGAGGAAGGAACATGAACACATCACGAATCCCCGCGCTTCTGCTCGTCGCCGTTCTCGCGCTTGCCGTTTCCTCACCCCTGCATGCGCAGTTCAGCGACGAATTCGACCAGGATGCCCTCGACTCCGGCTGGAGCTGGGTGCGGGAGTCTCCCGCAAACTGGCGACTCGGAAGCGACGCCCTGACGATATGGACAGAAACCGGTGCCCTCAACGGCCCATCCTACAACAATGTTCACAATCTGCTGCTGCAGACGCTCGGCGACGTCGATGAATTCATGATGGACACCGAATTGCGTTTTGCACCGTACTGGACGCTGCGCAACGCCGGACTGCTGTACTACATCGACGACGACAACTACATCCGTGTTTCCCGCGGCATCCACGACGGCCACGACGATGTCTGGATGGAGTGGGAAGTCGACGGCGCGACACATTTCATTTACGCCTCGGCGAGCGTAGGCACCTGGCAAGACCCGGTGTACGATGTTCGCCTCCGCCTGACCCGGCGCGGCAGCGCGTATTCCGCATCCTACTGTGTCGGACTCGATGGCGGACGCTTCACCGATTGGCATTCCTTCACGACGCAGCCCATCCCCTTTCCTTCGGCGTCTCCCGTGTCCATCGGATTGCAGGCTGCCAATGGCGACGGCATCACCGCCACCGCGCTGCCCACGACTGCCGTGTTTTCCTACTTCCACTACAACACCGAAACCGCGGTGACGCCTCCGCCTGACCCGGCGACCTCGTTCTCCATCGAGGCCATGCACCCCATGCCCGCGCGCAGCGGAAGCGCACTGGACATGCGGGTGACCATCGACCGGACCGCGCCGATCGAGTGGCGGATGGTCGACATCCTCGGCCGGGAGGTCATCGCCCCGCAGCGGCTGGGCGTGCGCGAGCGAGGGACGCATCTGCTCACCGTACCCACTGGCTCGCTGCGTCCGGGCATTTATCTCTGGCAGATCAGCGCCGGCTCCTCCCGCGCCACGCAGCGCGTAGTGCTGACCCGCTGATAGGCCATCCTCCGGTCAGTACGATGCATGAATTTCCTGCTGACACGCTGAACCCGAAGCATCATCCAGCCTCAGCAACAGAAAAGCGGACTACATGGTCCGCTTTTCGAATTGCGTCTCCGCCCACGGGGCTCAAGAGGATTTCTGCTTCTCCGCTTCCCGTCTCCGCTGTTCCTCCTTCAGGCGAAGGATTTCCTCTTCGAGTTGCCGCTGATCCTCCTCGAGCATCTGCCGGACCCGACGCAGTTCCTCGGCTTCCTGCTGCAGCTGTTCTGAAGACTTGACCGCGTCGTACTCATCCTCGTTGCGGGCCAGGCGGAATTCAACCGGCACGCTGATGCGCGAGCCGCTCATGCGGCCGTCGCGCTTGGCGGGCTTGAAGTCGCCGTCGGCCACCGCACGCAGGGCTTCCTCGTCGAGCAAGACATGGCCGGAGCTGCGCTGCACCTCTGCATAGGTCACATACCCCCGTGCATCGATCCACGCGGCCACAGCCACCACTCCCTGCAGGCGCGCCTTCATCGCGCTGTCGGGATAGCGCACCTCCAGCGGCGTGTTCAGCGCTGCTGGGCGGTCGGTCGGTTCCTGCACGCCGTCGAAGCCCAAGGGCTTCTCGCCGACGCTTGGCGTCTGTGCAAGAACCGGGGCCGTAAGGCAAAACAGAAAAAGGAGAATACGGACTATCATGGGCAACGTGGGTCGCTCTCCTTTCTCAGCACAGGTACGGATTGTCGCTGCGCGCCATCTCCACCGACATGATCTCGGGGAAGCGGCGTTTGAGAATCGCCTCCACGCCGCCCTTCAGCGTCATCTGCGCGGAGGGACAGCTGCCGCAGGCGCCGGCCAGTTCGACGTACACGATGTTGTCCTTCATCTCCACGAAAGTAATGCGTCCGCCGTCGGCCTCGATGTAGGGACGGATATGCGTGTTGATCACATCCTCGATCTGTGCTTCCAGTGTCGCCTGTTCTGCCATGTCTGCTCCATTGAAAAAGAGTGTTCAATCCTTTGAAAAGTACGAATTCACCCCGCCCCGCGCAATGCGCTTCGCCTTGCCTGCAGCCTTCGGCCTTTTGCCTCCTGCGTCCTGCCTTCGGCCTTTTGCCTCGGCGCGCTGGTGCGCGCCGCCCCCAGATTCGTCCTGCCTTCGGCCTTTTGCCTCGGCGCGCTGGTGCGCGCCGCCCCCAAGGGCGCATCGCGAGGCGCCCCTACATTCTGCCGTGTCTTTTCGCATTGATTTTCGGAACGGGCGGCGCTAACTTGCATGTCTCCTGCGGGCCCTTAGCTCAGTTGGTTAGAGCGGTGGACTCATAATCCGCTGGTCGCTGGTTCGAGTCCAGCAGGGCCCACGATCTGCTTTCAAGTCTCTTGGAAGCAGTGAATGCAACAATGGGCCGCTTCTCGCGAAGCGGCCCATGTTTTTCCGGGGAAACATCCGTCACTGCGACGGGGGAACGAAGTCGACATTCGCCATCTCGCCGCCTTCGTCAAGCTTGAAAAACGCGAGAATCTGCTTGTTGAGGAATTCGTCGGTCTTCGGATCCATCAGGTTCAGCCGATACTCGTTGATCAGCATGATCTGCATCTTGATCCACTCCGACCAGCAGTCCTGGCAGGCATGCGCCAGCAGCTTCTCGCGGACTTCGCCGCGGTAGAACGCCGTGTTCTGCACCGCCTCCTTCGTCCCGCCGCAGCGGGAACAGGTGATCTCGGCCATGTATGTGCTCCTTTCGTTCGTGATCGATCTCCCTTCAAATGTACACCTCCCAACGCGCGCGACAAAACCGTGGTGGGAGAGGGGAAGGGGGAAGGGAAGGAGAAAGGGACCCCCGCGCACCAGCGCGGGTTGCAGCATCCCCGATGTCAACTTCCCGCGCTGGTGCGCGGGGGTCCCTTCTGCCTACTTCAATTTGATCACCGCGGAATCCGGTACTGCGACGCTGCTGTCGACCGTTCCTTCCAGCTCTCCCGGACTCTTGACGCCACGCAGAACATCGCTAGCGGGCAGGTCTGGTTTGTGTTCGTCATAAAGGTCGAACCACGGGAAACCGTAGGAGGTGTAGGTCGCGGCATCCACGGGCGTCTCGGGCGGCCGCCTGCCGGTGATGGCCTCGAACTGTTCGCTGTTGATGATGTAGATCACCGCTACCTGCGGATTCTGGCCGGACCAGGTATCGATACCGTAACTGTCCGGGTACACCTTCTGCTTCATGCGTCCTCCGGCGCCGAGTCCCATAGAGCGGCCATCGGCCTGCATGGCCATTGCGGGTGCGTCTCCCTTCGAATGAAATGCAAGGTCTTTCGGAGGATTGTCAGGGAAGCGCCCCGGCCTCGGCTCGAAGACAGCAATGCGCAGGGCGCTTTCGCTTTCAGTGCCCCGCACCTGCGCCTCCACCGTTTGGCCCGTGCCCAACGGAACGGCGATGAATTGTCGGATCAAACCCTCTTCCGCCTTGATGCCGTCGAACCATGGCTGGTCGGGTACAACGAGATAGTCCTGCGGATCGGCATGCAGGTGCAGGTCCCATGGCGTACCGCTCACGGCGTTCACCATCCCCACGCCGACCTTCACCGCGTTGGGCTTCCAATGCGCGCCGTCGAAGTCGATCCACATCGCCTCGCGCTGGTACATCGGGATGAAGTACCCGTGCTCCCGGTCCCAGCCCTCCGGCACGCAGTCGGCGAAGTCGCGCACGCGGTACAGCGGGAAGCGTCCCAGTCCCGGCGGCAGCGGATAGCGCCGTCCGTCGTCCGGGATGCGCAGCGTGCGCTGGAAGGAAAGCGCGAAGCGGTCGGAAAACACCAGCGCATCGTCCCGCAGCTCGACCGGTCCGGGAACGCGGTCCCGTCGCGGCGGCGGATCCTCCTCAGACAATGACGCGGGCACATCCACCGACCACAGCATGGCGGCCAGCAACGCGGCCGCCCCGAAGAACATGGCGGGGTGATTCATGACCATTTCCTCCAAATTCAGGATTCTCCGCATTCAGGCAAAGACTATCTTCTACACCCCGACTCTCACCATGGTTCCCGCCCTTTACAAAAACACCCCGCCTTGTAGGGGCGGGGTGTCATCCACAAAAAAAAGGGGGGAGGGTTACAGGCCGACGCGCTGCTGCAGCGTTTTCTCGTCTGCCTGCTTGAGCGAAAAATTCATGTTCCGCGCCATCATGATGGTGTCCATCTGCACGTCGCGCAGCTGGCGCTGCCGATCGTGATGCACCTTGTTGATCAGTGCCGTGGCGTGAACAGTGAACCGCTCGGATACTGGTAGCACAACCTTCTTCATTGAGGTCTCCATTGTGAAACATCTGCGATTCACAAGGGAACAGTATAGCCATTGCATCACAAAGACTCAATGCCCCTCCTGCTCATGGAAGGATTTTTACCCTAGCCACGGCGTAGTCCGCCGAAGTCCACCGAAGGGGGACGAAGGCGGACGAAGCCAGGGCCGCTCATGGAAAACCAAAAAAAACGTCCCGCGGGGAGCGGGACGCCAAAATGAAATACCGGTATGTGTGTCAGCCGAGATAGCTGCGGAGCTGCTTGCTGCGGGACGCGTGGCGGAGGCGGCGGATGGCTTTTTCCTTGATCTGGCGTACGCGCTCGCGTGTGAGATTGAATTTCTCGCCGATCTCCTCCAGCGTGAGGGAATGCTCGCGGTCAAGCCCGAAATACAGGCGAATGACCTCGGCTTCGCGTTCGCTGAGCGTGGCCAGCGCGCGGCGCACCTCCACCTTCAGCGATTCGGTCAGCAGCGTGTTGTCGGGATTGGGCTGGCGGTCGTCCTGGATCACGTCGAGCAGGCGGTTGTCCTCGCCCTGCGCGAACGGCGCATCCACGGAAATGTGGCGGCCCGAGATCTTCAGCGTGTCGGCCACCTCGAAGAGCGTCATGTCCAGCTCTTCGGCCAGCTCCGAGGCACTCGGCTCGCGCTCGTAGCTCTGCTCGAGTTCACTGAACTTCTTGCCGATCTTGTTGAGCGCGCCGACGCGGTTAAGCGGGAGCCGCACGATGCGCGACTGCTCGGCGAGGGCCTGGAGAATGGACTGACGGATCCACCACACGGCGTAGGAAATGAACTTGAAGCCGCGGGTCTCGTCGAAGCGCTTGGCCGCCTTGATCAGTCCGAGGTTGCCCTCGTTGATCAGGTCACCGAGCGACAGGCCCTGGTTCTGGTACTGCTTGGCCACCGACACCACGAAACGGAGATTGGCCTTGGTCAGCTTCTCCAGCGCAAGCTGCGCGCCGCCGCCGCCGCCCTTGATCTTCTTGGCGAGTTCGATCTCCTCGTCAGGCGTCAGCAGGTCGACCTTGCCGATTTCCTGAAGATACTTGTCCAGCGACTGGCTTTCCCGGTTGGTATACTGTTTCGAAATTCTCAACGTTATCACCTGTTTGTGATATGATGCGATGCGCGACGGGTTATCGCTTTCCGGCTATTCGTCGCTGATTATCAACGACGATCCGACTCGGTCCGATGCCGCGCGGGGCGCGGCCTGCTTCCCAAAACACATGGGATGCCGTTGTCATTCCCCGCGTTGCGGGGCGAAAGGGAATCCGGTCCCCGGGACGACAACGCGGCGGCACTTTCCGACGTTCGCGGAAAGGGCAAACTTCAATATGCAACAATGAAAAAAAACTATCAAGACATGAATGGCCGCCCCCTGGCTGGCACAAGCGGCCCCCCCGGTCAGACCACCTTGACGCAATTGCCGCCGTCGGAAACGGCGCGGTCGAGGGCCTGTTGCGAGAGACGCAGAATGTGGTCGACGTCGGTGCTCTGGCTGATCGTGCAGCCCGCGATGCTTACGGATATGGAATAACTCGATCCGCCATGCGTGATCACGGCTCCCGATACGGCCTTGCGCACCTTCTCGCCGCGCAGGTAGGCGTCCTCTGGAGAGGAATGCATCAGCAGCAGCCCGAAGCAGTGCCGGTCGAAACGCCCCACGACGTCGTACGACCGGACATGCTCCTGCAGTGTCGCGCCGATGCGTGCCAGCACGCGGTCGATCTCCGCCTCGCCATGCCGGGCAGCGAGCTCTTCGGTGCCGTCGAGCGCGGCAAGAAAAAACACCGCGTTGCCACCAACCGCCGTGAGACGTTCCTGCTCTTCGCGCAACCGGCGCAGCAGCAGCGTACGGCTGGCGGTCTGCGTGGCCTCGTCCACGATCAGGTGCTTGCGGTTGTTCTCGTACAATCGCGCTGCCTCCAGCGACTGCGCCGCGCGCGAGGCGATGCGACGCAGTACGGCGAGATCCTGCTTCGCGTATTGATGCGTCTCGCGGTATTCCACCACGATCAGTCCGTAATACGCCCGCTGCGTCACCAGCGGCATGGCGCAGAGCTGGCCGAAGGAATTGATCGCCTCCTTCTCGTGAAAGCGCCAGGAGGGATTGACCGGGGCGTCAACGATGATGCCGCCGTCGCCGTCGAGTGCGGGACGCAGTACGGAGCCGTCCATCTGCACGGTGACACCTTCGGAGATATACGGAAGATTCGCGGCCCTGGCCACGCTTTTTACCACGAGCCAGGCGTTGCGTTCGGGACTGTGCAGCACAACCGCCACGTAATCCCAGTCCATGATCTCTGTCACGGCCTTGGCCGCGATGCCCGCGATCCCGTAGGCATCGCGACTGGCTTCGATGGCCCGCTGCATTCCGTCGAGAACGCCAAGCATGCGGGCGTCGGCGGCAAGGTCGAATTTCTGGTTGTAGCTGCCCAACAGAAGGGCAACCAGCGAGGCGAAACGCCCGAGCGCGGTCACGGTCTCGAGTCCGAAGGCGTCTCCTGCCTTGCTGTCGGCGGCAAGGACGGCGATGACCTCGCCGGCGAAATACAGGGGCACGCCGATGAAGGAACGAACGCCCTCGCTGGCGTCATAATAGATAACAAGGTCCGATTCACTCGCTGCGGATATGTCGGAAACGATGGCCGGCCGGCCGTCGAGACCCACCTGGCTGATCAGGTCATTGCCGAGATTCAGCCGCCGCGCGGTGGTGTAATTGCCGCTGTCGGTGACGAACTCACCGATGATGACCTGCTCGCGGTCGGTGTTGATCCAGTACAGGCCGATGGTGTGCGCAAGCACATGATCCTTCGCCGCCTGCAACAGACGATTGGTGAGGAAATCGAATTCGGCGCGCGGATCGTCCTTCGGCAGCGCCTCGGCGTCGAAGCGGTACAGTTCGGGGGGAATCTCGGGCGGCGCGTCTTCCATCGGCATCTCGGGCATGCTGGGCATGGACCCGCCCGCGGCACCGTGAGCATTCGATGCGGAAAGGTCCGCGCCCGCCGACGCCTGCCGCGCCGTCGGGCCGCGCGTCTCGCCTTGCGCCTCCGCGGCCTCGCGGTCCGCTCCGCCTTCCTCATCCGTGATCGTGCGAGAGAGGGTCTGGTAAAGCAGCGCGCCGCCCGCCACGAAAATAACCGCCGCGATGATGCGCACGTACAGCGGATCCTCGAAGTAAATGAACACCGCCGCTGCGGCAAGCATGACGGCTCCGATACCGAAACTGGTTTTATTCACCGCGTGATGTCGTGGTTGTTGGAGATGGATTGTGACGGGAAACGCGCAAGCGGAAAAGTACGCACCGGGGTATACAAAGGCAAGAAAATCAGAGGGCAGCGTCCGCTGGATCGCTGGATTCGCTGCTGCCGTCTCCTGCGACGCCACCGGTATTGTCCTCGCCGGGCGCTTCCGCATCCTTCGCGGCGGCGGCAAGGATTTGCGCGCGGACCTTTTTCAGCGCGGCAATTTTATCCTCGATACCCTCGGCCTGCTCGAAGCCGTAGAGCACGGCAAGCCGAAGGGAATCTTCCGCTTCCTCGAGGCGACCGAACACGGCGTATGTGAGCGCGAGGTTGGCGTGCACGGCCGGATGTCCGGGAAGCAACTCCACCGCCAGCTGCAGGTACTGCAGCGCATTGCCGGGGTCGCCCTGCGCGAGGCAGACCGCGCCGAGATTCACCAAGGGATCGGCCTGGTTGGGATTCAGCTTGTATGAACGCTCGAACGCGGCGCGCGCCTCCTCCGGCCGGTCGATATGCCGGCAGACGAGACCAAGATTATTCCAGCCGGCGGCAGAATCGGGATTCTGCGCAAGCAATTCCTTGAGCGTCTCGAGCGCCTCGGTAAACCTGCCGAGCGCGTCCTGCGCCATGGCGCATTTCATCAGTAGACGCTCGCGCGTCGCGTCATCTGCAGCGCCGTCCGCCGCTTCCCGAAGCAATGGCAGGGCGCGTTCATATTCTTTTTGGTCATAGGCCTCAAGGGCCCGCGATTCCATAACATTCATTCGTAATCGTTTCCGCTCGTGGCGTGGAAGAAGAAAGATACAAAAATCCCTATCTTAGATTCACTGACCCCAAGAAAGACGTCATGGCCGATTTCATACATCTCCACAACCATTCCCACTATTCCCTGCTCGATGCGGCCTGCACGGTCGATGATCTCGTCAAGACGACGGTCGAACAGGGCATGCCCGCCTTCGCCCTCACCGACCACGGCGTGATGTTCGGCGCGGTGGAATTTTTCCGCAAGGCGAAGAATGCGGGTATCAAGCCCATCATCGGCAACGAGATGTATATGGTCACGCGCGGCACGCGCTTCGACCGCAACGCCGCCGAGTCGCACCCCGAAGGCAAACGGCACGGCTACAACCATCTCGTGCTGCTGGCGAAAAACGATGTCGGCTACCACAACCTGCTCAAGCTCACCACGCTCGGACATACCGAGGGATTCTACTACAAGCCGCGCATCGACTGGGAACTGCTGCGGCGGCATTCCGAAGGACTCATCGCGCTGACGGCCTGCGCCGGCGGCGTGGTGTCGACCTACCTCGCCGTGGGCGACTACGACGCGGCGAAGGATGTCGCCTCGCAGCTGAAAGACATTTTCGGGGACGACGTCTACCTCGAGATCCAGAACCACGGGCTCGAACGCGAGGCCATCATCCGCCAGGGCATGCCGCGTATCGCAGCCGAACTGGACATGAAGCTCATTGCCACCAACGACATCCATTATGTGGACCGCCGGCACGCCGTCGCACACAACGTGTATCTGCATATCGCCGATGTGCGCGAGGCGGAAGACATCCAGCGCCTGCGCTACGAAACGGGAGAGTACTACTACAAAAGCGAGAAGGAAA
>JAGTUZ010000127.1 GCA_018224415.1 Bacteroidota bacterium
CGGTCGCTTTGGTCTTCGTGGGGACGGACTCCTGCGCGGCGGGCAGGGACGCTGTGGGTGCCGGGCTCCCGTCGAGGCGGTAGGCGACGTACAGCAATTCTTCCTGGCCGGCGCTGCCGGCGATGGGGATGATGCGCCAGCTCCATCGCATTTCCTGGCCCTGCCAGTCGGTGAACAGCACATCGTCGGCTCCGGCAGCACCTGTCTTCGCCGCAGTCTGCAACTGCTGATAGAGATCACGGTGGTAGACGCTATACATGAAATCACTGACGAAGGACCCTTCGACGCCCGTGCTGTGGAAGGGTTCGTCGACGAGTTCGGCGAAGTGGCGGTTCGCTTTCTCGCAGCGGAAGGGTTCGCGATGGTCGAAGCGCGCGACGGCGACGGGAAGCAGGTCTTCATACGCCTCGAGCAATGCCCGCTGCGTGCCGAACGTCGAATGCAGCGAACGCGCATGTTCGATGCGCTGACGCAGGACGAGACCGTTGGCGAAGATCGACACGAGTTCCTTCAGGCGTCCGAGTTCGTTGGCCGTGAAATGGTTGCGGTCACGGGAATACAGGGAGAGCAGGCCGGCCTCCTCTCCGTCATGGATGAGCGGGAAGGCGGCGAGGGAATGCAGCCCCGTACGATCGGCCTGGGACAGCCATGGCGCATAGGAGGCATCGGCGGAAAGATCCTGCACCACCACGACCTCGCCGCTTTTTATCGCGCGGCCGAGTGGACCGTTTCCGTACTCGCTGTCGTCATACCGGACCTTGATCTTCATGAGATAGTCCGTGGCGTCGCCTGCGCTGCACGACGGATGGATGCGTTCGTCGGTATCCTTTTTCACCCCGCGCCAGGCAAGCGCGTATTCACCGCGCTGGACCATGGCCTCGCAGAACTGCCGCTCGAGATCGTCCGCCGACCCGGCGGTGACCATGGCCTGCACCACCGCCCGCGACATCGCATTCTGCCGCTCCTCGCGCAGCTGCTGTTCGCGGCGCTCGACGCTGTCTTCGTAGGGACGGATGCAGCCGATGGCGCCGGTCAGCGCTCCGGACTCATCGAACACCGGCGATGCGTTGATCATCAGCATCCGCCGCGTCCCGTCGGTGGTCAGCATGTTGATGCGACGGTTGAACAGCGGCTCCTCCTCCACCAGCGTGATCATCAACGGGTGGTTCGAAATGCTCAGCGACGATCCGTCACTGTCCACGAGCCGCCAGCGTGAATCCACACAGGATCGTCCGATAATCTCGCTTTTCGCGACACCAAGCATGCGGTCGGCCGAGCTGTTGCTTTCGACGATGCTTCCGCGCGTGTCGACAACCAGCACGCCGTCGGACACGGTCTGCATCAGGATGCGCTCCCTGCTGCGCACGAGCGTGACGGCGGGTTCTTCCACCGTGGGCTCGATGCGGCTGGCGATGCAGAGCACGTAGTTGCGGGCGCGGTAGGACACATACAACGCCGTGATCTGCTTGGCCTGGATCTCGCCGTCCTTGGCCTGATGGACGGTTTCGTACACCTCGGCCTCGCCCAGTTGCTTGAGGCGGGAGACACGTCCCAGCCATGCCGCGCGGCTGTTGTTCGGGTCGATGGCGGGCATGGACAAACCGATCATTTCCTCTTCGCTGTACCCGAGCATGTCGAGCGCCGCATTGTTCACATAGACGAAGCGGCCGGTTTCGGTGACAAGAAACAGCTCGTCACCCTCCGCTTCCTCCGCGAGGTCGAAGAGTTCGTCTTCGTCGAACCTGCCGTTTCCACCCGAGACGGCGGCGAGCTCCTCGTTCAGCTTCCGAAGGCGCTCCACTTCCTCGATCAGTTCGCTTTTGGTCAATCGCGCAATGTCAGTCATGCTTCCTCTATGGGAGAATGGTTACCAGTCGTGATGCGGTCCGTCTCGTCCCCTCGCCTGTCTGCAGCAAAACGCGGCAGACATAGATCCCTGGCTGCAGCCCGCGCACATCGAGCGAGAGCACGCGCGATCCTCGTTCGATCTTCTCGGCAAGCACGACGCCGGTGCGTCGGCCCATGAGATCGTACAAGGCGATTTCAGCCTGTCCATGGACGTCCGTGTGCAGCTCCACCGAAATCGACGTCCCCGCGGAGAAGGCCACGGGGTTTGGATACGCCTCGATGCGGAACCCTTCGAGCCCGAGCGCTGCATCATCCACATCGGAGGGGTTCAAATCGATCAGTGCGGTATGGATGCTGAGCTCGCCCTGGTCGAGTTCGACCCAGATGGGACGCACGCGGCCGTCGTAGGCGGCGATGCCGTTGTAGTCTCCGAAAAACACCAGCGGGCTCGGATAGAACGCGACGTCGCTCAGGCGCTGGTTGACGAAGGTTTCCCCGCCGTCGGTCGAACGCGCGAGAAACACGTCGGTCGAATCACTGTCATACCGCCGGCGGTCGTGAAACACCACCCACAGATCACCAGTGATGGGATCCACCGTCGCCCAGGTGAAGAACTGGTCGCGTCGGTTGCCGACAGGATCGTCATTGACACGGATGGGTCCGGACCAGGTGTCGCCATGGTCGGTGGATTTCAGGATGAACACGTCCGGATCTCCGTTGCGCTGGTCGACCCAGTTCACATACACCGTGCCGCGGTGCGGGGACGTCGAAACGTCGGCGACGGTCACCGGCAGGCCGTTCGATCGAGAGATGCCGGAGATGTGGATATCCCACCCGCCGGGCATGTCGGAAATCAGGCGATCGGTGCCAAACGTGACCCCACCGTCGAAGGAGCGGTCGAAATACAGCCCTTCCGGCCCAGCCCAGGCCACGTACACCTCGCCTGCGGGTCCGACGGCGGGGACGGCGCCTTCGACGGTCTCGTCGCTGTCGATGGCATTGCCGCCGCGGTCGCTGATGCGCACGAAGGGTTCGAAGCTCTCGCCGCGGTTGGTGGAACGCGCGAAGACGATGAGACTGCTATCGGAGGGATCCCGGCTGCCGTAGAGGGTGAAATCCGTCCACGCCGCATAAATGTTGCCTCCGTACGGCCCATCGGACAGGTCGGTGGCGAGATACTCCTTGTCCTGCAGACTCGAGCGGAACAGGCTGCCCGCACGGGCGCTGTCGGAACTTGGACCAAACAGCTTGACGGGTTCCGACCAGCTGCGTCCGCCGTCGTCGCTGCGACGGACGATGATGGCATCCCAGCCGTAGACGAGGTTGGCGATGTAGGCGCGGCCGCCCCGGTCAAACAGCACAGCCGGGTCACCCCAGGTACCGCCGCCGAGTTCGCCCTGCGTCCACGTCCGGCCCCCATCGAAGGAAGAGTAAAACCAGCGCAGATTGGATCCGGCGACAATATTGTCCGGATTCAAGGGATTGATGGCGATGGTGACTTCCTCGGCGGCGCTGCCGGGCAGGTCGATACGTATGCGCTGCGGTTGGGCGGAAAGACCGGCAGGAAAAACAGCCAGTCCTGCCAGCAGCAGGAGAATGATGTGTTTGTTCATCGTTGTCGGAATCGCATTCCGGTGCGGAAGGTCCGGAATCAAATGTCACAATCCGGCCGTTGCGTCAGAGCCGGTGTACTTGCGAAATGGGAGTCGTCGAACGCCGCGTCTCAACCTTGTCAGGTTGCCCCGTTGAGATGCTGAAAGATCGTGACGGTAAAATACACACCAAAACCAATGATCACAAGGGCGGTGATGACAGAAACCGTGCGGACGAAACCCGCGGAAATGATGTGCCGGCGACTGCGCACGAACAGCGCGAGAGAGAGAAACCATGCCATGCTCCCCACGCCGACGGCGAAGGAAAACAGGAGCTTGTGAGAGAAACTGTCCGTCAGCAGGCCATGCGCGCTGACGAAACTCAATACGGCTACCCAGGAAAAAAACAGCGTGGGATTGGCCAGCGTCATCGAGATGCCGATCAGCACTCCCTTGTAATGAGATTGCTGGAAGAATCGGCTCCGCACCACCGGAATCACAATATCCTCATCGACATCGTTCCCGTCGGCCCCGATGACAGCCTCGGTCTCATCTTCGCCATCGGCCCCGAGTTTCTTCCGCTCGAAAAACAGCATCTTGACGCCGTACCCGATGAGGAAGACGGAAAACACGATCTGCACGACGGCGTTCTGCATGTATGGGTTCACAAGCGCGATCAGTCCCATGGTGATCACGAGGCAGTAGAACACGTCGACGATGACCGCGCCAACCGCGACCAACAGCCCCTTTCTCGTGTCACCCTGCAGCGTGCGCTGGGCGACGTAGATCGACGTCGGACCGAGCGGCACGGTGATCAGGATTCCGACGAGGATTCCCAGAAGTACGGTGACGATATAATTCATGCGGGTTGTCTGGTGACTCGGAAAGCGCTTGAGCGTTGGTCTCGGCTAAAGAAGCTAAAAAAAAGTGCTCTGTGATCAAAGGCTCGACCGCAGCGTGCACGCCTGCAGCATGCACGCGTGCAGTATGCGCGGCCGCAACGAGTGGAGCCGCCGGGGAGGAATCCACGGCGGCTCCGTGCCAGGGGGTGAAATCAGGATCAGGGTACGGCCGGATAATGCAGGGGACCGTCGGGACCCACGGGAAGACCGAACAGCATCCACGCGATCAGCAACAGGGTCCACACGAAACCGAACACGAGGCTGTAGGGCAGCATGGTCGAGATGATCGTTCCGATGCCGTATGTATCGTCATATTTCTCGGCGTATGCCACGATCAGTGCGAAATATGACATCATCGGGGTGATGACGTTGGTGAGCGAATCGCCGACGCGGAAAACCATCTGCGTCAGCGAGGGGTGGTACCCGAGCAGCATGAACATGGGCACGAACACCGGCGCCATGATCGCCCATTTCGCGGAAGCGCTGCCCATGAACATGTTGATAAACGCCGAAACGAAAATGAAGGCCAGCATCAGCGGAATACCGGTGAAGCCGATATGGCTGAGGAATCCGGCTCCCTCGATGGCCAGGATCAGGCCCAGATGGGAGTAATTGAAATAATACACGAACTGCGCGGCGAAAAACACGAGTACGATGTACGTCGCCAGGTGGCTCATGGAGGTGATCATCTGCTTGATGCCGTCCTTGTCCGAACGGATCGCTCCGGTGATGATCCCATACACCAATCCCGGAATGAGGAAAAAGATCATGATGGCCGTGATCATCCCGTTGAAGAAGGATGAACGCAGCACCGACTCTCCGGGAACGCGCAACAGGCCGTTTTCGGGAATGACGGTGATCGCGAACAGGCCAAGCACAACCAGCACGCTGATGCCGGACCAGAGCATGCCCTTTTTCTCGACAGCCGAGAGGCGTTCGAGCTCGATCGCCTCTTCCTTGCCTCCGTAGGACCCGAGACGCGGTTCAACCAGCTTCTCGGTGACGAAGGAACCCACGATGATGATCATGATTGCCGAAACGAACATGAAGTACACGTTGGTCGCGGGCGAGATCAGGATGTCGGGATCGATGATATGCGCGGCACTCTGCGTCAGGCCGGCCAGCACCGGATCGACACTGCCGATCAGGAAGTTCGCACCGAAGCCGCCGCTCACGCCGGCGAAGGCCGCCGCGAGTCCCGCGATGGGATGACGGCCGAGCGCGTGGAAAATGACCGCCCCGAGCGGAATCAATACGACATACCCCGCCTCGGAGGCAAGGTGGCTGAGCACGCCGGCGGCCACCAGCGCCATGGTGATCAGACGCTGCGGCGCCTTGAGCACAAGCGCGCGGATGACAACGGTGATCAGGCCGGAACCCTCCGCCACTCCGATGCCGATCATCGCCACCAGCACCAGCCCAAGCGGGGGGAACGCCACGAAGTTTTCTTCCACGCTTTCGAACATCCAGCGGATGCCCTCGGGAGAAAGCAGGCTGCGCACCGTGATGGTTTCGCTTGTGCCGGGATGCGTGGCGGTCAGTCCTATCGCCGCGGTGATGGCGGAAAGAATGACAACAACAAGAGCGAGCAATCCAAATATCGTCGCGGGATGCGGAAGCGCGTTCCCGACGCGTTCGACAGTGTTGAGCGAGCGCTGGAACAGGGAGATTCGTTTACTCATTCAGCAGTCCCTCGATCTTCTCGATAACTTTTTCATCCAGTGGATCGGTTTTTGTCTCGAAACGCGCCACGACTTTGCCCTCCGCGTCGACCAGGAACTTGGTGAAGTTCCACCGGATGTCGCCGGGGAAAGGGGCGTCCTTCGTCAGCCAGGCGTAGAGGGGATCGATGTCCTCGCCCTTGACGCTGATCTTTTCAAACAGGTCGAAGGTCACATCGTAGTTCGCTGTGCAGAATTCCTTGATCTGCTCGTTCGTTCCCGGCTCCTGCGCGCCGAAATTGTTGGCGGGGAAAGCGAGAATGCGCAGGCCGCTCTCGCGGTAGCGACTGTACAGTTCCTCCAGCGAGGCATACTGCGGCGTGAATCCGCATTTCGATGCGGTGTTCACCACCAGCAGCACCTTGCCTGCGTAGGCGGACAGTGCGACATCCTCCCCGTCGATGGATTTCATCGTGAATGCGTGCACTCCGTCGGCATCCTGGGCCCGCAGTCCGTGCGGGAAGGCCGAAAGCAGCAGGACGACGAGCGCCGTGAGTGTCAGTGTGGTTTTCATCGGGTATCCTGTTCTGATTATGGTGTATTATGGTACATGTGAAATCAAACCGAGACGCAGGGCGGCGAGGAACAGTCCCGTCACCGTCTTGCCGTCCCGGATGCTGCCATTGGCGCAGAGGGCGATGGCCTCGTGCAGCGGCAGACGTTGCACCTCGATGCTTTCCTCTCCTTCCTCCAGCGCCTGCTCGCCGTCTTCAAGCTCGAGCGCAAGATAGATGAACAATTCCTCGGTGCAGAATCCCGGAGTGCTGAGCATCGCGGTGAGTGTTTCCCAGCGCCGGGCGGTGACACCGGTTTCCTCCCGCAGTTCCCGTTGCGCGCAGTCGAGGGGATCTTCGTCGGGCGAGAGCTTGCCGGCGGGCAGTTCGAGAATGTGGGTCGCAAGCGGGTAACGGAACTGCCGGACGAGCAGCACGCGATCGTCCGCATCGACAGCGACAACGACGGCACCGCCGTCATGGACAACCACTTCGCGCACGGCTTCATAGCCGCTCTCATGCCGCACTTCGTCCCGGATCACGGTAAACACCCGGCCCTCGTACAGAACCTCGTGCCGCGTGATTTCAAACGGATTCCGCTCCTGCGGAGAACGCTCCTGGCCTTCAGACATCCTGTCCCTCTTCGTTCCGCGACGGCTCCCCGCCCTGCCCTTCACCGACCGGACGCTGTTCATCACCGACCGGACGCTGTTCATCACCGACCGGACGCATCGCCTCGCGCGCCTCCGGGGCGAGGTGCAGCACGCGCTGCGGGAAGGGAATTTCGATTCGGTGCTCGTAGAGCGTGTTGTAGATCATGAGCAGCAGGTCGCTTTTCCGCCGGGGAATATTGTTTGGATTGCGGATCTTGCACAGCAGTTTGGCGTTCATCGACGAATCCGCCATTTCGAGAATGCGCACTTCGGAGGTTTCGGGTTCGACGATGTCTGCCTCGCGGTTGATGCGTTCGAGCACGATGCGCCGCATCTCGTCGAGGTTTGTCCCATACGCGACGCCGAAGGCCACGTCGAAACGCACGATGTCGTTGGGATAGGAGAAATTCTTGATCTGGCTCTTGACGATTTCCGCGTTGGGAGTGATGACCATGACATAGGTGACCACAACCGTGACGAGCATGGTACTCTGCCGTGCGAGGGTGTTGACCAGAAGGTCGTCGAGCGACGAGCGTGTTTTTTTTGTTATTTTGTCGCTGAACAGCTGCAGGACCAGTTTCAGCGCATGCCCCACCACCACCCCCAGCATGACCAGCAGAAGGGTGGAGAGAAAAACGGAAAGCTGCGTGTCGCCGAGGAGAAATTCGAGGATGTTCATGTCGCCGTTCACGGGTTGATGGCAGCCCAAGCAATATAGAAAAAAACCGCCTGTGAACATGCTGCATCCGGACATCCACACGCCGACCCTGCTTCTCGACGAGTCCGTCGCCCGACGGAATATCGAGCGGATGTGCAGCAAAGCCGAACGCCACGGCCTCCGTTTCCGCCCGCATTTCAAAACCCATCAATCCCGTCGCGTGGGCGAATGGTTCCGCGATGAGGGCGTCCGCGCCATCACCGTTTCCTCGGTGCGCATGGCCCGCTATTTCGCCGACGACGGCTGGGACGACATCACCATCGCTTTCCCGGTCAACCTGCGGGAGGCAGTGGACATCCGCCTGCTCGCCGCCCGCGTCTCCCTCGGTGTACTGGTCGAAGCGCCGCTCGTGGCCCATCGCCTCGACGCCCTGCTCGACAGCGAGCTGCGGACCTGGATCAAAGTCGACACCGGCCACGGGCGCACCGGCATTCCCGCCGGGGACACCGAATCCCTCGTGGCAACGGCCCGGGCAGTGGCCGCTTCACGCCATCTGAAACTCGAAGGCCTGCTCACCCACGGCGGTGA
>JAGTUZ010000128.1 GCA_018224415.1 Bacteroidota bacterium
GGAATCCTGCGATCAATGAAACGCGAATGTTTCGAGCAATCCGCAATGCCAGTCGTTCCGAATATTGTTTCATGATTACACCCTCCGGTGTTCTATTATTGTCTCAGTAAATAATATCTCAGTGAAGTCAATTCATTCACCGATTATTTTGCGTACTATTCAATTGTTCCTACACAATACTCCTGCATCTCCTACCCATTACTCCTGCATCTCCTACCCAATACTCCTGCATCTCCTACCCATTACTCCTGCATAGATCAACCCATGCAGGCATTGGTGTCTGCCAGGCAACGCAGGATCAGGCATCATGCATGACCGTTGCCGCTTGCCGTCGGTCGATTGGACTTCGCGTATTGATATCGAATACGTCGGACCACTCGGCATCAGAATACCGATACCTTCCCTGGGGTACAATAGATCCGAAGGATGAAAAAGGGATCACACACTGATTCCATCCCATGATCGAGCGGGAGGGGTCAGCTTCCACAAAAAAAATGGGACCCGGAAACGGGTCCCATTGACATTCCAGTATCGGACGGGAATCAGTTCTGCGGCGCGGGGGCCTGCTCCTGCGGCTGTCCCTCTGCGGGTGCCTGCTGGGGCTGGGCCTGCTCCTGCATCTGCTGCTGCTTCTGCATGGGAGTCATGGGCGCATCGGCAGCGGAGCGCTGGATGATGCTCTCCCGTGTGCCTTCGCTCGGAAGGAAAAACATGTTGACAGCGAAAATCAGCACGACCATCGCGATGGCCAGGCCCCACGTGGTCTTGGCGAGGATGTCCGAGGCGTGACGGACACCGAGCATGCTGCTCATACCGCCGGACGCGCCGCCGAAAGCACTGGAAAGGCCGCCGCCTTTTGGATTCTGCATGAGAATCGCCGCGGTCATGACGGCGCCGATGAGAACAATCAAGAGAAGCAGGAACGTAAACATATCTTCAAATCTCCGATTTCATTAGGAAAACGAAATATACATGCCAATGCCATGAAATACAAGAGGCTATTTTTCACCCGCAATGGGAAGTCGGCCTTTCAATTCGGCGATACGTCGCCATGACTCGTCGATGCGGTCACGGGGGATCCGTCCGGATGTGACCAGGCGCTTGAGTGTCGCGTGAGCACGGCGCAGGATATCCGGCTCGAAGGTGTAGCTGTTGTTCGCGAACAGCAGAATGTCGGCACCGGCCAGCACCGCGCGCTCGATGGCCGTTTCCAGGCCGTAATGGTCGGTGATGGCCTTCATCATCATGTCGTCGGTGACAACAACACCATCGAAACCGAGCTGCTTGCGCAGAATGCCGTCGATGGTGGTCACCGACAGCGTCGCCGGATACGCCGGGTCGAGTCTGCCGTTGTAGATATGCGCCGTCATGACCATGTCGCAAAGACCCCTGGTGATCATGGCCGCAAACGGCTCGAGTTCCTTTTTCGTCCAGGTCGCGGAAACATCCACGAATCCCTCGTGTGAGTCGTCGCGCGAACTCCCATGACCCGGGAAATGCTTGACGGCGGTGAGCAGCCCCATCTCATGATGTGCACGGATGAACAATTCCGCATGGCGTATCACCACGGCCGGATCGGCAGAGAAGCTGCGGGCGATCTTTCCGATTACCGGGTTCGAGGGGTTGACGTCGAGATCCAGCACCGGGGCGAAGTTCGTGTTGATGCCGAGCACCGCCAGCGAACGCGCCATGGCGTCGGCATACGCGGTGCTACTGTCGATATCGTCCAACCGGCCGAGATGACGCGCCGATACCGTCGGCGGAAAGCCGTTTTTTTCCTTCAGCCGGCGTACCGTCCCGCCTTCCTGGTCAATGGCGATCAGCAGCGGCAGTGACGAATGCTTGCGCAGCGCTTCGGTCAGTGTGAGCAGCTGTGGCGGGGAAACGATGTTCCGCCCGTAGGCCTTCCGCTCCACGTCGAAATCGAACAGCACAACACCGCCGAGATGCAGTTCCCGGAGATCTCGCACGATCGGACTGCCGTCGCCCACCACCGTGCCGCGAAAACCACCCATCAGCATCTGGCCGATCTTGATGTCCAGACTGTCCCCGGAAAATGACAGGCCTGTGTCGGAGCGGTCCGATGCCGCCCGAAGCAGTGTGACGCCAAGCAGGAAATACAGAGCGGATACACCGATGATGTATGATTTC
Source organism: Bacteroidota bacterium (assembly GCA_018224415.1). Lineage (GTDB taxonomy): Bacteria > Bacteroidota > Ignavibacteria > SZUA-365 > SZUA-365 > SZUA-365. Next base: position 2,152 of record JAGTUZ010000128.1, read on the forward strand.
GTCAACAAACGATGCGATCGCGTGTGGCGGAGAGTCTCATTCATGCCACAAGAATAGCATTTTCCGTGCTCATTGCGAAGACGCATGTCGTGTGAAACCGATGGCGCCTTGAAAGGGCGGCACGGACGGAGTAAGGGCGGCACGGACGGGGCCGGGGCTGCGGCGATGCTTCACTGTGCCGTCAGGCCGCGGCCACGCTGTGCTCCGCCGTCACTGCTCTCCGGTCATCGGCAGAACCCTGCACGCCGCCGGGAGAACCCTGCACGCTGTCGGGAGAACCCTGCACGCTGTTGGGAGAACCCTGCACGCCGCCGGGAGAGCCCTGTTCGGTGGTGTAACCGTGTTGCAGCCAGCCGTTGAACCCACAGGTGAGGTTGCGCACGTTATGGAATCCCTGCGCAAGCAGAAAGCTCGTCGCGATGCTCGACCGGTCGCCAGAGACACAGTGCACGACCACGGGCCTGTCGCGCGGAACGTCGTCCAGCGCTCCCGCGAGCAGACCGGCATGCACGTTCTGCGCTCCGGGAATGCGGATGGCCGCATGTTCGCCGGCGCCACGGACGTCCAGTACGTGATACCGGTCGAGATGCGCATGCAGTTCGTCCACCGTGATCTGTTCCATCACGCGCATGTCATGCCCCGCGTCACCGATACGGTCCATGTCCGTCACATAGCCCGCGACGTCGTCGAAGCCGATGCGGATCAGCGCGCGCGTGAGATCGTCCATGCGGCTCTCGGCAGCGACGAGTACGAAGGGACGGTCGTAGTCGAGCATCCACCCCGCCCAGGTGCTGAAGGCAGCATTGTCCTGGATGTTGAGGCTGCCGGGATAATGACCGCCCGCGAAGGCCAGCTTATCACGCGTGTCGACCAGGGTACGTCCGCGGTTCATGGCTTCGTCGAACTGCGCCATGGTCAGGCGGGCGGGACGGGGAACGCCGCCGAGCACGTTCGGACCTTTCTTGTTGAGTGTTTTCATCATGCCGAAATAGCGTGGCGGCTCGGGCTGACCGGCGAGCAGTTCCGCGACAAAGCCTTCCTCGTCATCGTGTCTCAGCGCCCAGTTGGCGAATTTTTCATACCCGACCGTGCTGCTCGGCACGGCGCCGAGCGCCTTGCCGCAGGCCGATCCCGCGCCATGGCCGGGCCAGACCTGCACGTGGTCGGGCAGGGTCTTGAACTTCCTGAGCGAGGCGAACATCTGTCGCGCGCCCTGCTCCTGCGTTCCGGCGATGCCGGCCGCCTTCTCGAGCAGGTCGGGACGCCCGACGTCGCCGACGAAGACGAAGTCGCCGGTGAAAAGCATGACTGGAACATCGCCGGCCGGCGTGTCGGTCAGCAGGAAGGAAACATGCTCGGGCGTGTGACCCGGCGTGTGCATCACATCGAAACGCAGGTTCCCCACCATGAAGTGGTCCCCGTCGCGAAGACCGATATGGTCGAACGCGTACTGCCAGTCGGCCCCGCCTTCGTCGGAAAGATAGAGGCGCGCGCCCGTGGCGGCCGCGAGTTCGCGCGCGCCGCTCAGGAAATCGGCGTGAATATGGGTTTCCGCCACATGCGTGATGCGCAGGCGGTTTTTCTCCGCGATGTCGAGATACACGTCGATGTCGCGTCGGGGATCGATGACCAGCGCCTCGCCGGTCGCCTGGCAGCCGAGCAGGTAGCTCGCCTGCGCCAGTCCATTCTCATAGATATGCTGGAAAAACATCGTGTCGCTCCTTGGTGCTTCTGCCTGTGTGTATTGATTGTGCGGACGGCGGTCAGCGCTCGAGTTCCTGCTCCCAGTCGAAGAGACCGGACGCGAGGTTGTACACCTTCTCGAAACCGAGCTTCATCATGACGTTGCCGGCATGGTAGCTGCGGTTTCCGCTGCGGCAGTAAAGCAGCACGGGACGGGAGCGGTCGTAGGAGTCGACCCTGGAGGAAAAATCGGATTCCATCATATCGATATTCACTGCGCCGGGGATGTGTCCGGCGTGGAATTCACCCGGCGTACGCACGTCGAGCACCAGCGCATCGTCATGCTCCTGCATGAGGCGATGGAAATCCTCGCCGCTGATGTTGGGGACCGTTGTGCGCGCGCCGCGAAGTGCGGAGAAGATGTCGTTGAACATGGCGTCTATCCTTTTCTTGAATTACATGCTGTGAAATGTCAATTCTCTTCCGATGATGTATACTCCCATCGCCAGTGTGAACCAGCCAAAGGCCGGTTTGAGCCGATGCCCGGGCACGAAACGGGTCAGCCAGGTGCCCAGGAGGATTCCCCCGACCGCAAAGGCGGAAAACAGCGCGAGAAAGTTCCAGTTCACGTCCATCTGCGCCAGGTCGCCCGTGAAACCCACCAGGGATTTCGCGGCGATGATCAGCAGCGACGTCCCCACGGCCAGTTTCATCGGCAGACGCGCAAGCAGCACCAGTGCGGGGATAATGAGGAATCCTCCCCCGGCGCCGACCAATCCGGTCAGGACGCCGACCACGATGCCCTCCACAACGATCATCGGGTAGTGAAAGCGGAGTTCCTCGTCGGCCCCTTCCTGCCGCCCGCGCCGGATCATCGATACCGAGGCGGCGACCATCAGCGCGGCAAAGAACAGCATCACCGCGAGGTCACGCGAGACCGCGATGCCGGCGACACTGCCCAACTCCACCGGAATGGCCGGAACGAGAAAGCGTCGTGTAGCGAACACCGCGAGCAGGGACGGGATGCCGAACACGACTGCGGTGCGGTAACTGACCAGTCCCTGCCGCATGTAGGCGACGGAGCCGACCAGCGCCGTGAGTCCGACCACGAACAGCGAATAGGCTGTTGCCGGCACGGACTGCACCCCCGAGAGGTAGACGAGAGAGGGCACCGTGAGAATGGACCCGCCTCCTCCGATCAGGCCAAGCGTCACGCCGATGACGATGGCTGCGATAAATCCGAAAAATTCCGTCATGAATCCTGTCGCATTTCGTTGTGGACCCACGTGAGATGCGACGCCGCACGAGCGGATTCGTTATTTTGGAAATAATCGCTTTTTTCCTGAATACACGGGTGCGCGGGATGCTCCGTGTCACCCCAGGGAACGGATTTCGTCGACGGCGGCGGGATTGACGAGACCGGAGGTGTCACCGGGATCGAGACCCAGCCAGGCGCTGCGGGCGATGCGCCGCATGATCTTGCCGTTGCGGGTCTTGGGAATGTCGCCGATGAAATGAATGGCCCGTGGGGCCAATGGTTTGCCCAGGGCGTGGATCAGTGCCGCGCGCAGTTCCTCGACCAATGCCGCATCCCCGATACGTCCGGGATTGAGCACGCAGAAACACACTACCTCGTTGCCCTTAACGTCGTGCGGCACACCGATGGCCGCGGCCTCGTTTACCGCGGGATGCGCGACCAGCACACTCTCGATCTCCGCCGGTCCCAGGCGCTTGCCCGCGACCTTGATGGTGTCGTCGGAGCGGCCGAGGATGTACCACAGCCCGTCTTCGTCGATCGCGGCAAAGTCGCCATGCACCCACACGCCTTCCCAGCGCGACCAGTACGTGTCAAGGTAGCGGTCGCGGTCGCGCCAGAAGCCGCGGGTCATGCCGATCCAGGGCGCGGTGATCACGAGTTCGCCCACGGCATTGCGCAGGGGCCGGCCGTCCTCGTCGTACACGTCCGCCGCGATGCCCGGACACGCAGCGGAGAATGCGGCAGGTTTGAGGGGCAGCAGCGGATTGCCCATGACAATTCCTCCGCTGATCTCGGTGCCGCCGGAATAGTTGATGATCGGACGCCGCGATTCCCCGACGTCGCGGAACAACCACATCCAGGGTTCGGGATTCCACGGTTCGCTGGTCGATGCGAAGAATCGCAGGGAATCAATGTCGTGCGCGCGCACGGGGTCGATGCCGTGTTTCATCAGGGAACGCACCAGCGTAGGCGAGATGCCCAGTACGTTGATGCCGTGCAACTCGACCTGCTGCCAGAGGCGGTCGACGCCCGGAAAGTCGGGAGCGCCGTCGCTGATGAAAAACGTGGCTCCGAGCAACGTGGCGCCGAACACCAGCCACGGCCCCATCATCCATCCCATGTCGGTCATCCAGTAGATCAGATCGTCCGCATGCACGTCGGTGCCGAATGCCATGTCCTGCGCCGCCTTCACCGGAAAGCCGCAATGCGTGTGCACGGCCCCTTTCGGACGCCCAGTGGTGCCGGACGTATAGATGATCATCAACGTGTCTTCCGCGGCGGTGGGTTCGGCCTCGGCCACATCCGGCTGCCTTGGCACGAGGTCGTGCCACCAGATGTCGCGTCCTTCCCGCATCGGCACGCTGTGGCCGCTGCGGCGGAGCACGATGACATGCGAAATCGACGGCACGGCGTCCAGCGCCTCGTCGGCCACTGCCTTCAGATCCACCACCGCGCCGCGTCGGAAAAAGCCGTCAGCTGTGAACAGCGCCTTCGCGTCGGCGTCTGCCAGGCGCGAGGCGACAGCGGCGGCACCGTATCCGGAAAACAGCGGCAGGATCACGCCACCTATTTTGCCGATGGCCAACAGGGCGATCACGATCTCCGGCGTCATCGGCATGTACAACCCGATGGCGTCGCCCTTGCCCAGTCCGCATGCGCGCAGGGCGTTGGCGCAGCGATTTACTTCGGCGGCGAGTTCGCCGTATGACAGCCTGCGCACCGTCTCCTCCTCTCCTTCCCAGACGACGGCGGAACGCTCGCGATGCACCGCGTCGGCAGCCCATCGGTCCGTGCAGCTGCTGACGATATTCAACGCGCCGCCCACGCACCAGCGCGGAAAGGCGATACCGTCGGTCATGTCAAGCACCGTGTCGTACGGCCGCGTGAAGCGGACACCAAGAAAACGGAGCACCGCATCCGTAAACCACGCGACGTCTTCCGTCGAACGGCGCATCAGTTCGTCATACGAGACGATCCCGTGTTCGCGCATGAAGGCGGCGAGATTGCTGCGCTCGATATCATCGGTCGAGGGACGCCAAACGATGTCACCCCCGAATGCGAAGCGTTCGCTCATCGCACCGTCCGTCCCTTCTTCGTGCCGGCGTCCGCCGGTGGCGCCGATTCCTCCGTCGGTGAGGCCGTGGCTGCGCTATCCACCTGCAGCTGTTCGATGGGCTGCTGCGCGGCCTCGTCCCCGTCACTGCTCCATACCAGGTACACTCCGGCCGCGATCACCAGGTTGACGACGAGCAGTATGACGAGCAGCATACGCATCGTCCCGATCTGTGCCTCCTCCTGCTTGAGGCGCTTCTCCATATCGTCGTTGTGCGTGCGTATCGATTTATCGATGTACTGCTCCAGCCGCCCGAGCTTGGCGACGACATCTTCCGAAAAGGACGCCATCGCCATCTCGTTTGCTTTCTCGAGCGCGTCAAGGCGGCTCATGGCCGAATTGAGATTGTAATGCAGTGATCGGATGTCGCCTTCGATGGACTGCATGCGCGCGGGGAAATCGATCGCGTCGATCGTGCGCACGAGTTTGCCCGTTGCGGCGATCAGCGCATCGGTCGAGACGCTTACTTTCTCGAATTCGGTGGAATGCTGGTCCTGGGTTTTCTTGATGGCCGCGAAAATCCGTTTCGAATGGTTGCCGGCTTCCTCGACGCTGCCGCGCGCCTCGGCCTGCAGCTCGCGCAGACTGGTCTTCGCCAGGGCGGCGAGTTCTTCGACATGGGCCCGCTGACGATTGTCCGCGCCCTGCAGGGCGTCAGCGGCCTTGCGCGCGATCTCGTCGATATTCCCAGCCGCGATATTCCCGCTTTCCTGTATCCAGGCAGTAGCGGTTTCGTTCAGGGACTCCAGCTGTCCGCGCACGCCGGCCATCAGATCGTTCAGATCGCGACGCAGCGCGGCACCGGCGTCGGCGATCTGCGTCTCGACCACTCCGCCCGAAGCCGTAATGGACTCCAGCAACTGCTTTGCCGCCTGTCCGGTGAGTTCCTCGAGGCGCTGGCCCGACTGCGCGATCACCTGGTCTGCACGGGCGGAAAGTTTTTCCATGTGGGACCCGGTGCTGCCGATAATGTCGCCCGCCCGTTGCGACGCTTCCCGCAGCGTCCCCTCGGCCGAGGCCGCGGACGCTTCGATGCTCTGCAGCACCTCCGCGTTGTATTCCTCGAGGTATTTCTTGGCGCGAGCGGCGGACTCGAGGATATGCCGCCGTGCGGCGGCTCCGAGTTCGTCGAAACGGACCTGCTGCACCGTGCCCGCTTCGCGCACCGCCTCCTTCTGTACCTCCAGCATCGCGTCCAGATGATCGGCGTACTTCTTTTGTATCACCCCGACCGCGGCAATGACTTTCTGCGCCACGGTCTTGGCCTGCTCGATATGCTCCACGGCACTGCGGAGACGTTCGAGTTCCTGTTCGAGACTGGCCAGGGCGGCCTGTGATTCAGGATTCATAGTGCTTCAGAAAATTGTTGTTGAACGCTTTCAGCCAATCCACATGCCGGAGCAATTCCGGATCCGCGACGGCGCTCCGCGCACGCGCGGGTTCCGCGGCACCCGGAACCGATCGTGGTTGTTGCTTCGCCGCGGTGCCGCCGGCCGCGCCGGCCATGGCATCGAGTTCCGTGAGCATGTGTTCCAGTTCTGTGAGAATCGTGTCTTCTGTCGCAACATCCGAGCGATCGAGTTCCGCCAGACGCGCCGCACGCTCCTGCTCCCTGCGCCGCTCCGCCTCCGTTCGCTCCGCTTCTTTTTCGGATTCCTTGCGAAGTGCGGCAGCCTTCTCCGCGGCAGCCTTCTCCGCGACAGCCTTCTCCGCGACAGCTTTCTCCGCGGCAACCTTCTGCGCGGGGGCCTTTTCCGCGGGAGTTTTCTGCGTGGTTCTGCTATCCGCGGCCTTCGTCTGCACCTCCGCCTTCTTCGCGGCAGGTTTTTGCTCAGCGACACCATCGGCGTGTTGAAGCACCGGCGCCGGCAGCGGCCGCGCCTTGACGCGCTTCACCTCGTCATGCAACAGGCCGAGGAGAAAGGGCGTTTCGTCGTCGCCGAACATGCGACGAAGCAGGGCCTCACGAGAATCGACGGCCTCGCGATACCGTTCACCTTCCAGTCCGCTGACGGAGGCGGCCGATGCGAAAGCGCGGGCGAATTTCTGTCGTTCTTCTTTCTTTCCTTTTGCATCCGCGAGCAGGAGGCGGGAGAAGGATTGCAGGAGTTCCAGGCCTGCATCGGACGGCAAGTGGGTGGAAAGCCACTCGCAGGAGGCAAGGAGATGGGCGGCGTTTTCGAGCAGGCTGCCGTCCTGCACGCGTTCAAGCAATGTGACGCATTCTGAAAACAGGGACAGACGGTCGGTATGGCGAGGCAGCAATTCCGGCAGATGCCACGGAAGGGCGAAGCGCGCGGCCTCGGCCCGTGTGACGGCATCGCGGAAGGCGTCTGATCCATGCGTCGTCCCCAGCGCGCAGAGCCGAAGCATGGTCCGCGCCCGTGCCGCGGCGCGTTCTCGCTGCGTCTGCACGCGGTGTTCGATAAGAAGGTACAATGCGCGTTCGAGCAGGGAGTCGCCCGGGTAGGTGTCCGTCTTCGCAACCAGCGCACGCGCACGCGTTTCCGGCACGAGCAGCGTCAATGCGCGTTCGAGCGCCTGACGAATTTCATGTTCGGCCCGCGAGACAATGCGCAGGGAGAATTTCCGCGATGCAGGATGAACCACATGATACCGCAGCAACCCGAGCGTCCGGAGGCGCAGGATGAAGCGCTCGGTGTCTTCCCGCAGGCGAATGCAGTTGTAGGCCTGCAGCAGGCGGCGCTCGATCCCGGCGTCGATCCCGTCGAGCAGCGCGTCGTCGCCGGCCCGGCGACAGAGTTCGCGACGGAACACCCCCCAGTTCGCGGCCTGTATTCCGGAAAGCAGCTTTCGCGGTATCTCGATCTCCGCCTGGCGCCAGAGGAGCTGATGCACCTGTGTCAGCAGCGACTCCCGATCGTTCTCGAAACCGAGACGGAGCGTGAACTCTGCCCCGGGCTCGAAGTCCGCCAGCTGGCGCAGCAGACCGTCGTCGACATCAGAGGCGAATGTTGCAGCGACCCACGACGACAGGCCGTGTTCCGAACCCGCCTCCTCGAGGCTGAATCGATGGGCGAACCCCAGGACGCGTTCCGCGAGATCCCGGTCCGGATATCCGCTGTCCATCGTCGACGCCTGCGTGACCAGGTCGATGTATCCCATCGACGCGCCGCCGTGGAACACGTACATGCGTTCGTCGAGTCCGCGCTGCCAGTAGCTGATGCGCGCATCGAGCCCGAATTCCGCGGCAATCACCGCGGCGATGCGGTGGATATTCGCGTCTTCCGGATAGGCGATTTCGCGCAGGAGGTCGTGGGCGATCTGCATCTCCCGGGCGGCGTCACCGGCGAGCGCGGCGATGTGCGTGTATCCCGTCACGCGATCTGCTTCGGGCAAAAGCTCGAACCCCGGGAGCATATCGGGCGACGTCGCCGCGTCCGCTGTGCTGCCGTAGAGAACGGTGTGCCGGACCGGCTTGCCGTCATGTCCCCCTCGGCCGCATTCCTGCAGCAGGCGTTCGACCGTCGCCGGCGGAAGCAGATGCACGGTCGCCCGGATGTCGGCCTTGTGCGTGCCGATACCGTAGGCCGTTGTGCCCAGCAGCAACGGGTGCGCGCCATCGCGGAAGCGTCTCCTCTGCACGGCGGAATCGATGATGAGCTGCCTGCCGACACGCGACTGTCCGTCTTCCTTGCCGATAAACAGCGCAGGCGGGAGCCCGGCATCCTCGAGGGTCTGGTCGACGGCGGGGTCCGTTTCACCGGGGTCGTAGCGATTGGTGACGCCGAGCAGTCCGGAAGCAAACGGCGCGTACACCACCGTCGGGGGCATGTCGCCCGTCGGGGGCATGTCGCCCGTCGGGGGCATGTCGCCGGGAGCGGCCTCAGCCGATCCCGCAGTGAGATCGTGCAGACGGTGGAGCAGGTCCGGCAACATCCGCTGGCGTTCGCGCAGTGCGGCCGCCGCGGTCGCGGCAGTGTGATCGATCCGCTCACAGGAGAAGTGCTGCCAGGGCCGTGGTCCAGTCTGCACGCGCAGTACCTGCGCGTCGCTCAGCGACCACCCTGCGCCGGCATCGGAAAGCTGGGCGCGGAGGTCGGACACGACGTCGTGTCCCGCGCTGCCGGTAAACAGCCGGCAGGCCACTTTCTGCTTCCTCGCCCCTTCGAGGCGCGCGCCGAAATGGGCAGGCGCGCCGTGCATACCGATGCGGAAATCATGGCTCCATTCGGACATGACATGCGCCTCGTCGATCACACATTGCGCGAAGGGAATCCTGTCCGCCCGGATGCGTTCGAGCATCGCGTCGACATCCTCGTTGCGGAACACGTCGGCCGACAGCATCACCATCAATCCCTGCCGGTTGGCAAACGCCTCCCGCGCCGCCAGACGTTCGTCGGAACCCATGCCCTCATGAATGCAGATGGCGGCGTCGATATGCAGGTCGTGAAGCTGTTCGCCCTGATCGTCGACCAGCGAGGCCAGGGGCAACACGGCAAGACTCAGAGCGGGATACAGCAGGGCTGCGATGTGGAACACGAAGGACTTCCCCGCCACGGCCGGAAGTGCCGCGAGAAAGGAACGATGCTGCAGAACGTGATCGAGCAGGAAAAGCTGTTCCTCGGTCGGACGCGTGATCCGGAAGCAGTCGGCGGCGAGCGTTTTCATCGCCTCGATCACCGCGGCGTCCGCAACCGCAGCGTCTTTCGACCGAAGGCCGGGATACGGACGGTACTCTCCGAGCAGAAAGCGTCGCGGCGCGGTGGCGGTCGCCGATGCCGTCGAGGCGGGAACGACCGTGCGCAGCGATATGAGATGTGACGTCGTGGCTGCAATTGCCGGGAAGGCATCCTTCCCTCCCTGCACAACCGCGATGTCGAGCAGCAGATCGCAACCCGGCAGCGGTGGAAGCCCGACCTCGCTCTTGCCCCCGCGCGCGCCCGCGCTGTTCTCCAGCAGTGATACACCCTCCGCGGCATGCAGTGGAGAATCAGCGAATACCGAGGATGGAAGCACCCATGCCTGGATGTCGGGAAGCTTCCGGCCCTTGCCTTCGAGCGTCAACATCGTGGCGAGCAGTCGTCGGAATTCTCCGATGCCGATCCCGCCACAGGGAACGTCGCGTTCGATCACCCCGATCTTCCAGACCGCCGCCGAAAGATCGAGCGTCCCGGCAAGCACTGCGCCCAGCAATGCCCGCGCGACACGAGCGGCGCCGATCGGGGAAAGAACAAGCTGCAATGCCTCGCGTCCCTCCCCGGTTGTCATCAAGGACTGGACCGCCGGCGACGCGGAACGAGCCGGCATGCCACCCGTCGCCGCATCCTTGCCGTTCTTCAACGCCGGCGACGGAGGCAGTGCCGCAAGCAATGCATCAACCAGTCGCGCCGCAAATGCGGGATCATGCGTCGTGGGTTGGCAGAAGATACAGCCCCGGGAATCCTCGGTGGAGACGGTTCGACCGAATTGGGAGGACATCCGCCTCTCCAGATCGAGCGAAGGCAGCGTGGGCAGTCCACGGGACAGGATATTCGCCGCCGCGAGCAACACGGGGTCATCCGGCGGTTTCGAAGCGGAAATGTCGAAGGAAGCCCGTGCCTCGAACACACAGCAGCGGCTCCACGCGGAATCGAGCTGCACACGATCAAGCCGACGCGATGCCAAGGCGGCCATTCGGATACCGCGGAGGAGGAAACCGGCGTGTAACGAATGACTCATCCTTTCAGGATTCTGCATCTGTCTCAGGGTGATGGAACGGGGACGGTTGCTATCGCCGAATGATACCCAGCGAGATGCTAACAAACAACGAGGCGAGAATTAATTCGATGAAAGTTTGGAGAGGGGCAGACTCTTCCCGGCGGCATGATCCTGTGCGCTGCCATCCATTTCATCCGGACGCGCGTGCGCACGCAGACGCGTGATCTTCGCATCGATGAGCGTCAGCAGCCACTCGCGTGCGCCGCATTCGTAGTGATCGAGGTCTTCATTCACCCATCCGGCATATTCGAGCACCTTCGCGAACTCTGACGTGCAGTAGCGGTCGAAGTCGGTTTTTTCCTCCAGCGTCCGGACGGTCATTTCCAGCAGCACACGACCAGCCTGCCCGGCCGCGGGCGCCTGCAGAAGGCTCACGCGCGGCGGTGTGGCATAGTATTGGCGGGGACGAAGCGTGAGCAGGCGGGCGCTGCCGCTGAACTCAAGCCAGCGGCGGATGCGCAGGCGGTCGGTCGTGTCCGTACGCACTTCCTCGTTGAGCACGGGGTCAAGGACAAGGCGTCCGGGACTGAGGATGGTGAGTATGCCGTCGATAATCTGCTGCGCGGGCTGCATGCGCAGATCGCTGTCCGGAATGTTGAACACGCGCCGTTCCGCCTGCTGCGTGACGGCGGTGTCGTAATAATCCCGCACGGAGATTTCACTGAAGAGTGCAAGGTTCATGGGTATTGCTGTTGCGTCCTGTTTCGCATGCCGCCAAATGTTCAGCCGGATCGGACGATCACCGGCATTGGAAGTCGGGTATCCTTGGCGATGCTTGGTGCGTCACGGATAGATACCTCCAGCGGAGCCGATCTGCAGAATATTGATGCCATTTTCTTTCCTGGAGAATACGAAATATCAGGGCGAATTATTAGTGGACATTCGTGCGTGATTTTTGTAAGTTGCTCGCATATATACAGGAATTTCCGATCTCAGACTCTTTGTCAAGGGGTTCCTATGCGTACGCTTTTCCGTCGGCGATTGCATGTACCGGCTACATTGCCACGATGGCGGCACGATCAGACCTCTCCCCCTCGTTCCTCTCGCCCGGCCTACCGGGCAATCGTGGGCGCGATCCCGTTTTTCCTGGGAGCATTGGTGCTTCCGGACGGGATTGCCTTGCACGCACAGGATCTTTCTTCGGAGGCGGTGCGGCCGTTCACGTTGACAGGGACGCTTGTCACCGCCGCCGAGCACTACGACATTCCGGGCATGAACACGCAGCGGCCGAAAAACTCGGCACGGCTGTATTTCAATCCCACCATGACGATATATGGCCTGCAGCTGCCGTTCAGCTTCCTGCTCTCGTCACAGGAGCGGAATTTCAACCAGCCGTTCAACCAGTTCGGCGTCAGTCCGACCTACAAGTGGCTGACACTGCACGGCGGCTACCGTTCGCTCCGCTATTCGGAGTTCACACTCAGTGACGCGATGATGCTCGGTGGTGGCGCGGAAGTGCAGACGGATATTCTCCGAGTCCGTGGCATGTACGGACGGCTCCGCCGCGCGGTGGAGGAGGACACAGTCACCGGTGTGTTGGCCGTGTACAAGCGGATGGGCTATGCGGCCGGCGTAGGTGTCGGGGACAAGGACACCTACATCGATCTCAACATCCTCCATGCATGGGATGATTCGACCTCGCTCGAACGTCCCCGTACGCTGGTCAACGTGCGACCGGCGGAGAATGTCGTTGGAGGAGTGAACGGACGGCTGCCGCTGGACGAAGGCCGTATTGTCTTCGATGCGGAATTCGCCGCAAGCATGGTCACACGTGATACGGACCAGCCGGAAGTCGCCAACGAGGACGTCCCTGACGCCGTTCTCGCCAACACACGATACTCCTCCCGCCTGAATTACGCTTGGCGCAGTGGCGCGACATACAATGCGCCGCTGTGGTCGCTGCGTCTTGAATACGCGCGTGTCGAACCGGAATACGAGACCATGGGCTCGATATACACACAGAATGATTATGAGGATGTCACCGTCAAGCCCTCGTTCCGTCTCCCCGACGGCACGCTGCGTGTGGGCGGGGCGATCGGATGGCGGCATGACAATCTGTTCGACGACCGGCTCGTCACGACCAATCGCGTTATCGGTTCGGCGAACATGAACTGGGCACCCGACCCGATGTTCAACGTCGATGGAAACTTCAGCAACTACAGCATGTCCAGTGCCGCCGGCGCCGTGCCCGTCAACGACAGCACGCGTCTCGACAACGTCTCGCAGTCCTGGTCGCTCTCGCCGCGTCTGGCCATCACGGGCAC
>JAGTUZ010000129.1 GCA_018224415.1 Bacteroidota bacterium
GACGGACGCCGCACGGTGTTTTTCGGCAACTACGCCGGGCTGGCGGGAATGATCGATTCCGCCTGGGCGATGGGACGGCGTCTCGAGCATGAAGGACATCAAACTCCGTTTTCTTCCATCCGCTACGCAACGGAGTACGGTGTGCTGGCCGATGCGGAAGACGCGTTCCGCGAGGCGGGCGAGCGCATCCGCAGCGAGGGACTGCCCGCGCCGCTTGTTCCCTTCATCTGCGGCTTCACAGGGTATGGCAACGTGTCGAAGGGCGCACAGCATCTCTACGACCTGCTTCCCGTCGAGACCATCCGGCCCGCCGATCTCGATACGTTCATCCAGCGGGGCGAATTCTCCGACCGCGTCGTCTACAAGGTCGAATTCCGTGAGGAAGACATGTTCGAACCCGTGCAGGAGGGCGCGGATTTCATCCTGCAGGAATTCTATGACCACCCCGATCGCTACCGCTCCCGTTTCGCGCAGTACCTGCCGCATCTGACGATGATGGTCAATGGCATCTACTGGGAGCCACGCTACTCCCGGCTCGTGACAAAAGACGATGCCGCCTCCCTGTGGGGTGCGGCGGTGCCTCCGCGCCTGCGCGTGATCGGCGACATCACCTGCGACATCGACGGGTCGGTGCAGCTGACCGTCAAGGAGACCAACGCCAACAACCCGGTGTTTGTCTACGAGCCGCGTACCGGCGTGGTGATCGACGGTGTGGAAGGGGAGGGGCCGGTGATCCTCGCCGTCGACAAGCTGCCGACCGAACTGCCGCGCGAAGCCAGCGCCGCGTTCGGCGACTCGCTCGCGCCGTATGTTCCCGCGCTCGCCGCTGCCGACTTTTCCGCCCCCTTCGAAACGCTGGCACTTCCGTCGGACCTGAAGCGCGCCGTGGTCGCCCATGGCGGACAGCTCACACCCGCATATGCGTATCTCCAGCCGCATGTGGACGAGGTTCGCTGAGCCATTTGCGGGACGCACGAAACAGACCATTCGGTATTCATACAAAAACGGATGGCAGAGTATAAAGTCTGCCATCCGTTTTTTATTTCGGGAAATCCGGCGATCAGAGTTCCGTTTCGCGCTCGATGAGGCGGATGTCCATGGTGTCGAGTTCCCGCAGCACCGGTTCGTAGACGTCCGGAAGCACGGGGATATGCACGCCGGTCAGCTTGATCTCGCCTTTGAGGATCAGCTTGGTCGCGATGGCGGCCGGGAGGCTCACGGTGCGGGCCATCGAACTGTCGCCGTCGGGGATGCCGGTGTCGACCATGGTCGAAGTGATCTTCTTTTTCGTGCCGCCGGGATATTCGGCGATGAATTCATGGTGCTGCACGAGCAGGTCGACCTCATGTTCCGCATAGACGAGCTTGTGTTCGAGGATGTGTGCAAACATGTCGAAGACGCTGCCCTCCTGCAGCGGAAGCAGGGTGGTGTCGAACAGCCCGAGCCACTGCATTTTCTTGATGGTCACCGAATGTTTCGGCACGTCGAGATAGCGGGCGATGTCCTCGACGAGGTTGTCGCCGTTGCTGTCGACCAGTGCGGCCATGACCTGTCGCGGCGACATGACGCGGAAGTCGAAGTTCCGCTCCTGGTCGAGCAGGCCGAGTTTCTTGAAATAATTCCACGACTCACAGTGTCCGATATTCCGCAGCGTTCCGCGGTACATGCTTTTCGCGTCGGGGATGCCGTACACGTCGAGGTACGGAAGGGCGTCGCGATTGACATAGGCCTCGAAGGTGCCGCCGCCCGGAACGTCGAGCAGCCAGTAGTGCTCGAAGAGCTGTTCGGGGGCGACGTTGACGGTTTCGCCGTCGCGTAGATAGCGGCCGTTGTTTTTCGCGGCGAGCATGACGCCGACGGGACTCCACGAGAACTTGTAGCCGAGCGGGTTGTTGTTGTCGCGGTGGGCGGGGAGTCCGCCGCAGTAAGACAAGAAGCTGGTCACCGCACCGCCCTCGGCCTGCACGCGGTTGATGACGCTCATCGCCGCCATGTGGTCGATGCCGGGATCGACGCCGATCTCGTTGAGGAACAGCAGTCCTTTTTCGCGCACTGCCTCGTCGAGCGCCTGCATTTCGGGCTTGACATAGGACGTGGTCACCATGTTCCGCCCCAGCTCGACGCAGAGGTTGGCGACTTTCATGTGATGAATCCACGGAACGAGACTGATGACGATATCCGCCGGGGAGATGGCCGCGCGCAGCGCCGCCTCGTCCTGCACATCGAGCGCCTGCGCGAAGCCGCGCGGATGGCCGTCGATCAGTTGTTCCGCCTTGCTGACCGTGCGCGTGGCGACGGTCACCTGAAATTCCGGCTCGTTGAGCAGATACCGGACCAGCGGACGCGCCACCAGACCAGCACCCAGCACAAGGACCTGCTTCATGGGAGACTCCTTTGTTTCTCTGATGAGAACGATGGAAAAATGGAAATACGGGAATAGGCGTTGAAGGAATGGGAAAATGCCGCGAAAGACTTGCTTCGTCGGAGGAAGGTCGGGGAGAGCGAGTGGCGCATGGACATCACGTCGGTTGGTTGCAGCGTCGTCGCCGGTGACCGGTGGTGCCGGCCTGTTTGCGACACTGCAATATGATTTTTTTGTTCGTGAAATAAAAAGCGTATTGCTTGGAAATGCAGACGGCGTTCGCTAATTTTGTATCGATTAGCCTCTCCTGAACCTTCCTTTGACAATGAGGCAAACGTACCCGGCCGGCTGGGCATACCGGCCGGGTATTATTGTCTTCAGGACATTCCCGTCTTCAAGAGCTTCCCTCACCGTCTCCTGATCATTCCCTCACCGACTTCGGATTTCCCATGATTGTCATCATTGCGCCTTCGCTGGACGACAAGCGTATCTATCCCATCCGCAGCCTGCAGCCGGGCGGCGTGTTTCGCAGCCGCGCCGTGATCCGCCACGCCTCGGGCAAGGGCGCCAACGCCGCGCGTGCCGCGGCCCGGCTCGGGGCAGATGTGTCGCTCGTCGCACCGGCGGGGGAGGAATTCCACGCATTACTTGATGAGCAGCTCGGATACCTGGGCGTGCGTCTGGAAATCACCCCGACCCGGCTGCCCACGCGCAGCTGCATCACCGTGCTCGAGGAAAATGGCCGGGCGACGGAACTCGTGCAGGAAGCGCTGCCGATGGAAAAGGATGAAGTCCTCCGTTTCGAGCGCGACGCTCTCGGCGCCATCGATGCCC
>JAGTUZ010000130.1 GCA_018224415.1 Bacteroidota bacterium
CCTATGACGATCACATCTGTGTCCACGTCGCGCGCGATCACTCGTTACGCCGGCCACGGGAATCGGCTCCTGAAAGCGATCCGCATATCAAGCGCTACCGGAATGCCGGGGCGATGAGCAGTGCGCAGTATCGCATCCCTGAACGGGGCAGCGATATCGTCGACGAATTTTTCGCATCCGAGATCATGTCGCATTACAGTGAAGCGGTGATCGCCGAAGGGGATTCGCCGTTTGGCTTTCAGCATCTCTCCGCCTACGTCGCTCGTGTCCTTCCCAAGGGCGAATCATTGCTCGTCGCGGGCAAAAGTGACGAGAGGGCACGACGGAAACGCGAACTCGCGGAAGCGGAGCGGATCGCCAAGCATCCGGAACTGCTCCTGGATATGCTGTCCCTCGGGCACGACGACCTCGTCACGGCATTGCTCAAGCAGAATCCGGACATCCTGCGGCGCGCAGGCGAAAAGATGCGCGAGGGTATCGACGAACTTCGTTCGCAACCACTTCCGAAAGCTGCGAAGACTTGGCGGATCGCGGAATCGCTCCGCGGTATCGAGGATGCAGGATTGGTTGTCATCAATATCTTCGATGCATCCGAACGTGAGCGCGCGGAGGAGATGGTGCGTGACATGCTGCGACTTCGATCGGACCGTGAGATCTTTGATGCTGTACTTGGACCGTCATATGAACGTACACCTGTCACCGTCGTCGCCGCGAACCTCGTTGATCCGAAGGACCCCGGTCGGAAAAAGGCGATTGCCCGAATCAAGCGTGCCATTGCGAAGGGGCGGGAAGGATGATCGCCCTCCACTTTGCTCTCCTTGACAATGAACCGTGTCTCTGGATCGAACAGGGGCGACGGACCGCCCTCGATGCGAAGGGAAAGGAAACCGTGCTGCGCCGGCATGGCTTCGTCGCGACCATGGCACCGCTCGCGGAAGGGCTGGAGATGGCGCTTTCCGGCACGGAGACCGCGCGTCGCGACTGCCTGAAATGCACGGCCTGGCTGCCGGGCACGGAACGGAATCCACTTCCTTCGTCGCCTCTGCTCGGGGAGATTCCTGCCAGGGAATCGCCGCTGACACTCCGGCCCGTGCCGGTCATGCTCCGTCGCACACCGCTCGAGGAATTGTTCCAGTTCTGCGCGCTGGCGACAACGGAAAGCGACCGTCCGCCTGGTGTGCTTTTTGCTGCCTCGCTGCATTGGGCGGCACAGGTGCAACGCTTCGCGCTCGATCTCGTGCGTCGTGGCCGTTTGCTGCCGGATCTGATACAGGACCAGGGGGTCTGGTATTCCCGCTGGCGTGTCGCGCTGGACGCGCGCGACCACGAGACGCGTCGCGCGCTGGAGACCGCGATGCCCGCCGTCGTGCGCTGTCTGGGGAAATCGAAGGACAGTCCGCCCTCCGTGTCGCCGGGTACGCTGCTCGACGTGCTGCTCGGTGCGCTGGTGAACTGGCTGCTGCGCGACCCGCTCGATCTCGGCGAGGGAGAAGCGCCTCGCCGACGCGGAAGGCCGGCATCGGTGCATGGCGCGTGGCTCGAAGCGCTTACGGCGAAGGAGGCGGTCGTGCGCTGGGCTGACGATACCACCCTCGCGAACTTCGCCGCGGAACTCGAGCGATGGCGACGGCCGCTGGAACTTTCGACGATGTCACCCTTCGTCTTCGGCTTCCGCCTGCGCGAGCCGGAGACGGAAGGGGATCGTATTGACTGGTATCTGGAATTCCTGGTGCGGCCCCGCGACGATCCGGGCCTCAGGCTCTCGCTCCAGCGCGTATGGAAATCGAAGAGCAAGGAAGCAAGGCGGCTGCAGTCTTTCGGTCCGCAGCTCACCGAATTTCTCCATGTCGCGCCGGCCCAGGCCGCGGCGCTGTATCCGACGCTGAAGCAGGCGCTGAAAACGGCGCGGCCGGTGGGGATGTCGCTCGACGGCGACGGGGTGGTCGCCTTTCTCCGCGATCATGCGGCCCTGCTCGAACAATCGGGCTTCGACGTCCTGTATCCCGCCTGGTGGTCGCGCCGCGGCGCGAAACGGCGCGTGGCATTGCACGCCAGCGTGTCGTCACCCGAGACCGACGCGCCTTCCGCCTTCTCCCTCGACGCCCTGCTGGATTTCGACATCACGGCCTCCATCGGTGACGAGCGACTCGCGCTCGAGGATCTTCATGCGCTCGCGGAGCTGAAATCCCCGCTGGTATTGATGCGGGGACAGTGGACCTTCATCGACCAGGACGACATCCGGTCGGCCATCGCGCGACTGCAGCAGCATGGCAGCGGAAAGATCACCGCGCGAGATGCACTGCGGCTGTCGCTCGGCGGCGCGGCACCGGTGGATGGACTTCGCCTGGAGGGCGCCGAATTGCATGGATGGATCGCGGATCTCGCTTCGCGGCTCTCCGGCGCGGAACGGATGGAGACGCTCGAGGCGCCTGAAGGATTCGAGGGTACGCTGCGCCCATACCAGCAGCGCGGGTATTCCTGGATGGCCTTCCTGCGCCAATGGGGCTTCGGTGCCTGCCTGGCCGATGACATGGGACTCGGCAAGACCGTGCAGACGCTCGCGATGCTCGACCGCGAACGCGCTCGCGGGGAGAAGCGGCCCGTGTTGCTGGTGTGTCCCACCACCGTGGTCACCAACTGGCTGCGCGAGGCCGAGCGCTTCACTCCGGCCCTGCGCGTGCTCGTGCATCACGGCACTGGACGACACCGTGACCGTGCGTTCCTGAATGAGGCGAAGCGCAGCCATCTCGTGGTTTCCAGCTACGGGCTGCTGCACCGGGACGCGGAACAGCTCGGGCGCATCGACTGGGCGGGCGTGATTCTCGACGAGGCACAGAACATCAAGAACCCCGAAACCAAACAATCCCGGGCCGCGCGGGCCCTCCCGGCGGAGTACCGGCTGGCGCTGACCGGCACGCCAGTGGAGAATAGCGTGGCCGATCTCTGGGCGCTTATGGAATTTCTCAACCCCGGCCTGCTCGGCAGCCACAACGCCTTCCGCAACCGCTATCAGATCCCGATACAGAAATGGGGAGACGAGCACGCGGCTCGGCAGCTCAGGGGCGTCACGGCGCCGTTCATTCTTCGCAGGGAAAAAACAGATCGGAGTATTATCTCCGATTTACCGGATAAAATCGTGCAGAAGGAATTCTGTTCGCTGACCAAGGAACAGGCCTCCCTGTATGCCGCGGTGGTGCGCAACCTGGAGGAAGGGCTGGCGGAGAAGGAAGGGATGGAGCGACGTGGCCTGATTCTCACCGCGCTCATGCGCCTCAAGCAGGTCTGCAACCACCCGGCGCAGTTTCTCGGTGATGGCTCGGAGTGGCGCGGCCGTTCGGGAAAGCTGCGACGGCTCCAAGACATCGTCGGCGAAGTGCGCCGCGGCGGCGAGCATGTGCTGGTATTCACGCAGTTCATGGAAATGGGTCTGTTGCTGCAGCAGGCCTTGCAGGAGCAGCTTGCCGAGGAGGTCTTCTTCATCCATGGTGGTGTGCCGAGGCGGAAACGTGATGACATGGTCGAACGCTTCCAGAAGGACGAACGGGCGCCGACGGTGTTCGTGCTTTCGGTGAAGGCCGGCGGCACGGGGCTCACGCTCACGCGCGCCAACCACGTTGTGCATTTCGACCGCTGGTGGAATCCCGCCGTGGAGAACCAGGCGACCGACCGCGCGTTCCGTATCGGACAGAAACGGAATGTGTTTGTGCATACCTTCATCGTACCCGGCACGTTGGAAGAGCGCATCGATGCCGTGCTCGAGCGCAAGCGCGAAATCGCCGACAGCGTTGTCGGCAGCGGCGAACAATGGTTGACGGAACTGTCGGACGGCAGGCTTCTCGACCTCGTTCGCCTCGGCGCGGACGCGACGGGAGAGGACGAATGAGTGGCGCCGGGGATGGACGCGGGAATACGGTCATCAACGAAGGCAGGAGAACGGCATGAGCCGATACAGTGACGATGAATGGTGGTATTACACTCCCGCCGCACCGCTGCCCGTGCGCGGCGGTATCCGCGCCCGATCACAGCGCGGCGCATTCGGCATGACCTGGTGGGGGAGACGCTGGGTCCTGACCTTGGAGTCCTTCGACATCGGCGCCCGGCTTTCCCGCGGGAAGTCCTACGCGCGCGGCGGCCAGGTGGCGGATCTCGTCATCGGCGCCGGAGAGGTCACCGCTTCGGTGCAGGGGACGAGGCGGAAGCCGTACGCAGTCAGCATCCAGTTGCGCTCCTTCACTCCGGAAGAATGGCAGGGCATCGTGCGTCGGCTGCGCCGGATGCCCATCGAGGTTGCCGCGTTGCTGCAGGGCGAGATGCCCGAGGCCCTCGATGCCATCGTGCAGGGGCTGGGACTGTCGCTGTTCCCCACGACCTCCCGCGATCTGCGCACGGACTGTTCCTGCCCCGACTGGTCGAATCCCTGCAAGCATATCGCCGCGGTCTATTACCTGCTCGCCGAGGCCTTCGACGACGATCCCTTCCTTCTTCTTCGTCTGCGGGGAATGGACCGGGACCAGCTGCTCGCGCAATTGCAGACCGCGGCGGTGCGCCGGGCCGTGGCGGAACCCCGTCCCGAGTCCGCGGTGCCGTTGCCGGCCGCGCCGTCGGAATTCTGGGGATCTGGTAGTCCGTTTATATACAATCCCATCCCGGACGAGAACCCACCACCGCCCGTGGTCGCGTTGCTTGGCCCACCGGGGCTCTGGCGCGCGGAACGGCGGTTCGATGAGGCCATGCACAGCGTCTTCGCCCTCGGTGTGGAGACAGCGGAAGAATTCACCGCCTTCTGGGAGGGCGGGGAGGAGGCTTGAGTCCCTGCTCATGCCCGGAACATTCCGTGACGGAGATCCTGAGGTCGCTGAGATCCTGAGGTCGCCCGTTCCGGCCTTGCGGAGCGAGCGAAAACTCCTGATATTGACTCTCTCGTACCCGGTAGCGACTTCCTGCACAACCGTCATTTCGGGCCGGGTACGGTATCACTTGACAGGAGACGACAATGAAGGCGGAATTTACGGCAATCATCGAACCCGCTCCGGAGGGTGGATTTTGGGCATATTGCCCGGAAGTCCCCGGTGCGAACGGCCAGGGCGATACCATCGAAGAAGCGAAGACAAGCCTTCGCGACGCGATTACGTTGATTCTGGAAGACCGGAAGGCCGATGCGCTTCGTGGTTTGCCCGATGATGCGATACAAGAGCCGCTTCTGGTCGGATGAAACGCAAAGAGCTCGAACGGCGACTTATTCCCGAATCCCCATTCAGGAATGCAACATCCCCCCTCCCCGCCCGTACACCTCCCCCTTTCCAAGTATCTGTTTTTCTTGCATCAAGAGTGAAGAGGAGGTTGCCATGCAGGCGATCGTGTGCGAGAGCTACGGTTCACCCGACGTATTGACCATCAAGGACGTGCCCACCCCGGCGCCGAAGGACAACGAGGTGCTGGTGTGCGTGCACGCGACATCGGTGAATTACGGCTATCTCGGCCAGAAGATGGGCGCCTACGCGGAATACGTGGCCGTGCCGGAAAACGACTGCTTCGTGGAGAAGCCTGCCGCGCTTCCGCACGACGAGGCGGCGGCGCTGCCCTACGGCGCGGTCATGGCCTGGCATCTGCTGAAGAAGGCGGGCGTGCGGAAAGGACAGAAGGTGCTGGTCAATGGCGCCAGCGGGGGCATCGGTTCCGCCGCCGTGCGCGGCCGCCTGCCGTTCTCCGAGGCGAAGGCCCTGCTCAACGACGACGGCACCGTGCTTTCGGTCAGTTTCAAGACCCGGCATCTCCTGCAGATGCTGCGCAGTTCCTTCGGCGGCAAGCACAAGATGCTCTGCGTTCTCGCCCCCGGCAAGGTCGACGACCTCCGCGCCGTGCGCGAACTCATCGAGAATGGTGCGCTCAGGGCCCACGTCGCCCGACGCTTCGCCTTCACCGACGCCCCCGCCGCCCACCGCCTGGTGGAAGAGGGCAAGCACACCGGTGCGGTGGTGATCACCTTCGCGTAACGTACCAAGCGTCGGCTCACTAGCGTTCACCGACGTGCTAGCGGACCCGTGATCGCGAAATGGGTTGACACGGAATGCCAAATGGCATATTATTACTTGCACATTGGCACAAACAGGAGAAGCGCATGTCCGCCACGGATCCGAAGGCACGAAAACCACGAGGGAAAGGTTCGGGGAGAAACGGGAAGCGGTCGGAATACCGTGTTTCCTGGACGGCGAGCGGATTCGCGGTCTTTGAACCCGCCACCCTCGAAACACCGCCCCGGAAAACAACGAGTGTCCGTGGGAAATCGCTCGGCCTGAAGCTGCGCGATACGGCTGCGGTTCTCGATCGATTGAAAGCGGGGCTGACGATCGAGGAATTCGATCACCTGTGCGAGGCCATGGACATCGTACCGCTGCGTCTGGCGGCTGCCGCCGGCATCGCGTCCCGAACCTTCGCGCGCCGAAAGCGGGAGGGCGTGTTCCAGCCGGACGAATCCGAACGCCTGTTCCGGTTCTCGTCGCTCTTCGACACCGCCGTCGAGGTACTCGGCGACGTCGAAACCGCGCGACGATGGTTCAAGGAGCCGCTGCGCGCCCTGCACGGGCAGTCTCCCTTCGAATATGCCGAAACAGAACCGGGCGCGAGAGAGGTCGAGGATATCCTCGGCAGACTCGCGCACGGAGTCTTCTCGTGATGATCACCGCCTGGAGGATCGTTCAGCCACGATATCTTCAGACGGCCTTCGACGGACTCGGTGCCAGCCGGTACCCCGGTCGATGGAATGAGCGTGGCATTCCGATCGTGTACACCGCCGGATCGCTCTCATTGGCGGCCCTGGAAATGCTCGTTCACCTTCCAGGCCCGAACATCCTGCAAAGATACCAGAGCATACCTGTCAGTTTCGATGAAGCACTGTGCCGTCAACTGTCACCGACGGACCTGCCGCCGGATTGGGCCGGCGATCCCGCCCCTCCGTCGACGCGCGCTCTGGGAGCGCAATGGATTGCCGATGTTTCCTCGGTCGTGCTGGCGGTCCCCAGCGCGGTCGTTCCCATCGAATTGATATTCCTCATCAATCCACACCACCCGGACTTTCCCGAACTCACGATCGGGGAAGGACGGCAATTTCACTTCGAGCCCCGCCTGCGGAAAACGGAGTGAGACGTGCCATATACAATTCCGCCCTCGGGGCGCCCTCCTTCTGGCGCCGCTCGTCCCATCGAGGAGACCCTGTCCGCGATGCAACGCACCGCAGCCGCCACCACCGCGCCCTGGGAACGGCGCTGGGAGCGGCGCACGCCAGTGCGCCATGGGACCCGCGCTGGGGGCGGCGCACGCCAGTGCGCCATGGGAACGGCGCTCAGCCTCAGGCTGACAGCGCGCCATAGCCAGGCACCGAGGTGCTTGCTGGGAAGAGAGGGAGTCCCTTCGTCACGCCGAGGCCAAAGCGCAGTTGCGGAGGGAGATATGCTTTTCCGATGGGAACGATTTATATTGTCCGGTGTCTTCCCGAAGGGGGACGGTTTTTCCGACGCTGCTATTGGAGGAGATGTGAAGAAGCTCATTATCATGCGAATGTTCGCGCTGCTGGCGCTGGCGTCCGGCTGTGTGCATCAGACCCTGGCGCAGGGAGCCGGCGCGGGGAGTGCTTCTCCCTTGGATCTGCCGTCATTTCAGCTCGAAATCCTCACGAAGGTCTGGAGGCATGACCATCCCGGCTTTCCGACCACGGCCGTCCGGCTCGGGGATATCAATGGCGACGGTTACGATGATTTCGCCATGACATCGTTGGTCGATACTGTCTTCATCTTTTTCGGCGGAGATTCGCTCGACTCGGAGCTGGATGGATACGTTCTTGGAGGATCCAATGGGGCGGTCGCTGCCGACTTCAATGGCGACGGGATTATTGATCTGGCGACTGCAGCCTCGAATCTGAATCGGTTAGGGGAGCCGGATTCGATGCGCTACGGCAAGATTCGTGTTTATTATGGCTCAACCGCTCCCCCGTATTTTGGTCCTGAACCGGATATGGTGCTGAGAGGGACAAAGGAGAGGGATGATTATGGCGTCTGGCATTCTTCTGGGGGGACCGGGGCCGGACTGATATCGCTGGATATTAACGGCGATAGACAGAAGGACCTGATGTTCCGGCGGAAGGACTGGCGGGACGCAAGGGATTGGGAGTTGGCTGTTCTGTTTGGCGGGGCGGAATTCGACACGACAGTCGATCTTTGCATACAGAAACCGATTGTAAATGGAATTCAAAGCTATTTTAGTGAACACGTACTCCACGGTGATCTCGATGGAGACGGACGTGATGACCTCCTCGTGTACTATCTTCGACCAGCTGTCCCAGGGAAAGAGCAATTCCTTGTTTACCTCGGCAAAACAGGGGGAAACTACTGGTCGCCGGATTTCATATTGGAGAACGGAGCGACATTCTTCCCGCGACGGTACCAATCCGATATAACGGATGCGAATGGAGACGGGTATGCGGATATCGTTACAGCGAGCGGGTTGCTCTTCAGGGGATTCCATCTTTTCATGGGTTCGGAA
>JAGTUZ010000131.1 GCA_018224415.1 Bacteroidota bacterium
CCCATGCTGCTGCAGGCGCCGGGTCATGACGCCATTGCCACCACCTCCCCGCTGCCGGGACACCTGCACGCCACCCTTCGTCCCTCAGGCAGCCGGAAGAGCATCCGCATTGAAGCGGAGGAACGCGCGGATCACAACCGGTCGTCCGAAACTGACGCCATCCGCTTGCGGCTGCTTCCCGGTGATCCGCTGCTCGGCATCGGAGAACCCTGGCTGCGGCGCGCGAATGAAGAGCCGCCGGAACAGGTCCGCGCCGCGCTGCTTGAATGGTCGCCGCTCCTGCGCGAGGGCGCGCGTGCAATGGAAGCGCGCGGGCAGCATGCGTTCACGGAATGGGACGGCAACATCGGTCCCGGCATGCTGACCGGCGACACCTCCGTATATCCGGACAAGGCGCTCCGATGTTTTGATCGTTGTCCCTACGCATTTTTCCTGGAATACCTCCTCGATGCGCGCGAGCCCGCGCCGTGGAAGGATCCGCAGGGTCCCGCCACGACCGACACGGACACTCGCCTGTCCGAGTCGGAACGCGCACGGCTGCAAGAGTCGCTGCAGACGGCGCTGGAAGAAGGCGCCTTCCCGCATGCGGTGCA
Source organism: Bacteroidota bacterium (assembly GCA_018224415.1). Lineage (GTDB taxonomy): Bacteria > Bacteroidota > Ignavibacteria > SZUA-365 > SZUA-365 > SZUA-365. Next base: position 594 of record JAGTUZ010000131.1, read on the forward strand.
GGAACAATGTGGGAGTTGCCATTTCCGCAACATCTGCCTGGGAACGGCCACAGCAGACGTGCACGAAATCGCCGCCCTGCGCGACGCGATGCGGATTCTTACCGACCCGGAGAATCCGCTGTACGTCGTGGCCTTCCTGCGCGGACCCCTCTGTGGCGCCGATGACCGCGCCCTGCTGGCCTACCGGCGGGCGGGCGGACTCTTCGCCTTCAACGCGCGCGCCTTCGATGGCACGGATGCGCGCATCGCAGACGGCCTGCAGTACATCAAGGACACCGTCCGCCTCGTGCGCTCCAATCCCCCGGGCATGGTCGTCGCAAGCATGATCGACCGCCTGGCTCTGCACGCGGCCATCGCCTGCGGACCCCGCGGCTGGGAGGGCGCCGCGATGCTGCAGGATCTGCTTGAACACGTACTCACGCTATCGGTTGCGGGACTCTCGATTCCCGACATCGTCGAAGGACTCGAACAGATCGAAACCCACAGCTAAAAAATCACAGCAGCGGCCTGCCGGACGCAGAAAATGATACCCGTATCGGCCGCGACGCGAAACGAATGGAAACGTGCATGCCGCCGGTTGTCAGAAACTGGGTTTCGCGTTTGTGCCGAATTCGATCAGTTCGGTGACGGCGTCGTTGTCCAACGATACGGAGCGGACCACACCGTTCAGAGGCACGCTCGGATGGGCGAAGGCTTCTGATTCATAGTCACCAAAAAATGTCTCGACCTTGCTTTTGGCCTTGGTGCAGCCGTTAAACGTGCCGGCGGGGACGCGCACGCTCGCGGTGCCGTGTTGATCGTTGTAATTGATGGCGATGCCGGTGAGGGCCTTGGAATACGAGCCCTTGACGAGGGAGAGCGTCGGTCCGTCGATGGTCTGCACCTTTCCGTCGCTGTCACGCATCTTGATCCACTTGATGTCCAGATCGTCGGGATTCATGGATTCCTGCACCTTCTCCATGCCGACAACCGCCATCTGCATCATGGTCTCGCCGCTCGGCGTCAGGCTGCTGGTTTCCATGATCCAGGCGTCGCCGTCGCGTCCGACAAGCGCCGTGCGGACCACCATATGGTCATCCCCATCGGTGTGACCGTGCACGACGTACTGGCCCACGGCATACGGCATGGGCTTCGTGAACGCCGTCGTGGCGTCATAATTGGCCGAAGATGACTTGCCGAACCATTCGGCGACGCGGCGCTGCATGGCCGGATCGACCGACGCCGCGCAGGCGCTCAACAACAGAAGAGCAGCCAGGGCGAGGGCATGAGAATAACGCATAAACACCTCCTATGTTTTCTATTATTCGATACGCACGGGATCACGGTTGCGGCGTGTATCTCCGGGCTTCATCGATTGTGTGAAATCGATACAATTTGGAAAGTCCGGAAAAGAAAAGCAACCCCGCGCGGCGAATTCCTCCCACGGCAGGTCGGTTCCTCCCACGGCAGGTCGGTTCCTCCCACGGCAGGTCGGTTCCTCCCACGGCAGGTCGGTTCCTCCCACGGCAGGTCGGGACGCCGGGATCGGAATGACAGATGTCAGATGACAGATATCAGAAATCTGCCATTTGTCATTTGTCATTTGCCATTTGTCATTTGTCATTTGAACAACCACCCCAAATATCCGATATTCCTGCATTCCCCTACTGAAGGAGAGTCGACCGTGAGAGTGTTTCTGTTCCTGTTTGTATTCTGTTGCGCGGCGCCGTTGGCGGCGCAGGACGACAACCTCGTGTTTTATCCGCCCGACACCAGCGCCGCGCTGCATGGCTACACGCCGCTGCGGCTGTTCCCGTTGCCACCGGACGTCGAGTGGCCGGGGGCGGGATACACCGACCGCGGACTGTTTGCCCTGCACGCCTGGGCGGTGCCGAAGACGGGACCGACCGAGGACCGCGCCAACGAGGCCGTGCTGATCGGCTACAACCCGATGGGACGTCTGCAGCCGATGCAGCCGGGCTTCTGGTGGCAATACGAATGGAGCTACGGCCAGAAGGGCACGGCGCTGTTCGAACTCAATCTCGACGTGCGCGACTCGGCCATGCTCGGCAAGCGACCCGGCCTTCGAAGGATCAGTTACAAGATCAACCGCAAGACGGGACAAGGCGTGTCGGCGGACTTCTCCTTTCAGAACGTCAGCTTCGTCGAAGGCGGCACGAGCGCGGGCGACAAGCTGCCGGAGAACTACCTGCAGATCAACACGCGGTCGAACCGCCTGCGTGCCAACCTGCGCGCGGATTTCCGCAAGCTCGTGCAGCAGGCCGTGTTCGCAAGCAGTTCGGCCGACGCGCGTCTCTTCCTCCCCTGCGAACGCGGCAACGTGTTCAACGGACGCCTCATCCCCATCTTCGGTGCGGTGTCGGACAGCACCGACGTCATTCTCAACGCCATGGAGATCGGCGCGTTCTACACCATCAAGATCCGCAACGAACGCGAGTACCCCGTGCGCCTCACCTGGCAGGCGACGCATGGACGTCGGCTGTACTGGGACCTGCTGCGTCCCCTCCCCGAAGCCCTCGAACAGGGCGCCACGCTGGTCGTCGAGATCTGGGTCGACGAGAATTCCCACTGCTTCGGTCGCCTGCACGGGGTGTTCCGGGAGGAGGATGCGCGGTAGCGTTGGGACGGGCACGGAGCCCTGAATTGAAAAACGGGTTCGCCATCGCGAACCCGTTTATTTCTGCGGCACCTCGGAGCGTTCCCGGCCCGGTCCGTGCTGAAAGCAGACCGGGGCACCGGCGTTGCGCTCGCTCTACTTTGTATAGGAAACCAGTTCCGTCAACACTTCCTCCCCGTCCATGTCGTCGGTGAAGAGACTGAGGCCGTCCATGGAATGCTCGCGGATGACACCGACGCCATCGGCCAGCCACCAGGTGATCGTTCCGGCACCCTGAACGTCCATCGTGACCTTGATGGTCTGCCAGGTCTTGCCATGTACCGTAATGGTCTCGCGCGTGATGACCGAATCGGCGTAGACATGCTTGAACATAGGATAACGCTGCTCCCCGGGATGGTCGCCGAGGGCGTACACAACGCCAGCGCTGTCAAGCATGCTGAACAGGGGCAGCCAGTTCACCCCCTTGTCCGGAATGGAAATGTGCATCCAATGATGCAGGCCCTGGTCGCTCGTTGCCGTGTCGATTTTCGTCTGGATGGTGACAACCTCCCCGAAGGTGTCGGTGAAGGCGTTGGTGGTGTATGTCCACACGTGTCCCTTCGCGAAGGGGTAGTAGTCCACGGTCTTCGGGGGATTGACCGGTGAATCCTCCTCGCTGCATGCGACGAGCAGTAGCATCGCGACAAGAGGAAAAACAAACGGAGCGGTACGAATGAAGCGTCGCAAGGACTCCTCCTCTGATATTGATGAATGTGGTGTGGTCGCAATGCGGCGTCCGCTCAGACGAGGGCGGACGCCACATGCGATCGATTTACGGGAGAAATCTTATAAAGTTTCACCGGAATTGCAATTCCGGAATGGGGGGATATCACCGTTGCACCTCCACAACCACGGGCAAGGCCCGTCGCTCGCCGTCGACCTGCAGCGTGAGCATGTAGAGACCGGGCTCGAGGTCTCCGACGTCGAGGCGCGTCGAGAAATTGCGGGAGTCCCTGGGTCCGGACTGCCGCCGCACTTCCCTGCCGAGCAGGTCGTGCAGGGTGATTTCGCTGGCGGCGGCGGCGCGCAGCGTCACGTCCACCGTGAGCACGCCGGAAACCGGATTCGGGTAGAAGCCGAATCCCGCGATCGATCCGTCGTGCGGAGCGGGCGCGTCGTCCCGTGCAGACAATACGGTCACTTCGTAGGGATCCGACCAGGCATCGCAGCCGGCGGCGCTGGTCACGCGCACACGGTAGCTGCCCGTCCCCGGCAGTGGCAAGGTCCGCAACGTGTCATCCGGCAGCAGCGCGCCGTCGCGCTCCCATTGCCAGTGCGCGGCAGCGGGCGCCTCGAGCCGGTCGAGCAGGCGGGAAATCACCGGCGTCTCCGGCCGCGGCCAGACCGCGACGGAAACCGTGTCGCTGTGGTCACGCCAGCCTTCGATGGTATTCACCGCGCACCAGTAGGAGCCCGACTGCGTCGCCACGATGCGGCGTGTTTTCCGGCCGTTGCTCCAGCTGTAGGAGAGATACTCCGCGCCCGCGTCGAGCGTCACAGAGTCTCCCTCACAAAACGATGTCTCGCCGAATACCGACAGGCGCACAGGCGTGATGAGGCCGCGCATCGCCGGCAGGATGACCTCTCCGCCACAGGCGGTATTAACGGGATTGTCGGCGAGGAAATCCACGACGATGGTCGCGGTATCGCCATCGAGCCGGGAATCGGCCCAGACGGACCAGGTCGTCCACGCGTTCATGGCGTTGCCGAGCAGCCGCGGCTGCAGAAGGCGCGCGGTGCTGTCGGCCGACGCCAGATGGAAACCTGACGGAAGCCGCACCACGGCGGTGACGTTCGCCGCGGCCGTACGGCCTTCGTTGATCACATTCGCCGATAGCTGGAACGGTGCAGGAATGTATCGCTTCTGAAGAGAATCGATCGCGATCCCGGACACGGAAACATGGCAGCGCAGCCGCGGCGCGGGCAGGGCCGCAACGGGCAGGATCTGCCCGCTCACGATCGGAGACGTTCCTTCCGCATCCACGATCACTTCCAGGGGAATCTGCCGACGGACATTGCGGGGCAGCACACGCAGCAGCCAACGTGTTTCGAGCGAGAAGCCGGGTGCGATGAGGGTGTCGAACGGCAGAACCGCCGGCTTCAACGAGAGCGCATCCACCTCGATGCCGGCGTCGGGCATCACGAGGCGCACCTGGCGGATGCGGATGGCCGTCCGCGAAGTGTTTGTCACGGTGTGGGCGATTTCGAAGGGGTTCGGTTCAACGTCATATCCTCCGCCGTTCCGTCCCAGCGAATCGGGCGTGATCAGAGAGGAAACCCAGTCGGTCGGCACCGGCGGCACGCGAATTTCGCAGCCTGTCGCGATGGTGTCGATGACATGTCCGTTCATGTCTTCCGCCCCCAGCACGAAGCGTGGCATCGGCCGTTCCTCGAACGGACTGTTCTTCGTCCATCGCACCGTCCATGTCACCACGGGCACGTGATCACCGGTGTTCCACGGCTGCAGGGTCGACGGTGCGAGGCTGCGAGTCGCCGGCTGCGATGGCGGATCGAGCTCGAGTCCGTCCGGCAGCTCGAGACGCACCGTGGCGTTGCGCACGGCCGAGACGCCGCGGTTCCACACCAACACGCGGAGATCGAAGGGATTCGGACTGTATTGCAGGATATTCGGGTCGTATGTGAGGGAATCAGGCGCGGCGCAGCGCGCCTCGAGCCGCAGTCCGTCGAGCGGGGGCACCACGAGCGTGTCTCCACAGGGCGAAGCGGCGAAGACGCCGCGCTGTGACGCGACGGCCTCGATGCGATAGCGCCGCTGCTCCTGCGTCAGCGCGAAGACGACATTCCACGACACCGTGCCCATGGCGCCTGTTTGCAGCAGTGGCGGTTGCAACCGCTTCTTCAGCATTTCACCGGGCGCGGGCGCCAGTCCCGGCGGCAGCAGCAGCGTCACGTCGACCGAGTCCGAGGCGACGTTGCCGTCGTTGGAGACCTCGCAGGTGACAGGCACCGGCATGGGCTGATAGGCCTGCGAGCCCGGTGGGGAAACAACGGCCGGAATGGAGAGCGCGCAGTTCAGCTTCGGTGCGAATCGCCGGATGGTGAATGTGGTCTGTGTGAAATCTCCCCGGAAGCATCCCCCGCGCATGTTGAGGTCACCTCCTTGCACTAATACCGAACGGATCGTCTCCGAAGGGGTCGGGAGAATGGCACGGAAGCGGAAATCCAGTAGCGGTGCCGGACCGGTGATGCTCCAGTCCCGCGGAATCCGCACGAGGGTTCCGAACAGGCTGTTGTCGATGAGCTCCACGGTCTGCCCCTGCAGCGGCGAACCCGGCGGGACGCTGACCGAAAGCAGCTGGAGATAGCTCTTGCTGTTCGTGACAATAAAATCGAAGGGAGACAATGTCATCGTGGTATCGGCGTCGATGTACATGCGCACAACGGTCTCCTCGTCCGCGATGCAATCGGAGCCGGTCAGGTGAAAGGGAATGGTCTGTGTTGTGTTCGGATCGAGCGGAGCGCGATAGGTCCTCACTTTCGCGTCCGAGCCACCGCAGACATCCACCAGCTGCAGCTCGACATGACGCATCGCGCCGTTGGCGCAGTCCTGCTGATAGCTGATCATACACTCCTGGAATCCCTGGAACATGCTGTAGGCGATTTCGGTGTAGATCGCCGCGATCTGGCTGGCGTCGGGCGTCTGGTAATACCGCCCCCCGGTGAGCAGTGCGATCTGTTCGAGCTCCGTCGCGTTGATGGACGTCCCGAGCCCCACGGTGTACACGCGGATACGGTTCCTGTTCGCGCGGGAAATGATCTCGGCCACGGTGCGCGTGGAGGAATTGTCGCCTCCGTCGGTGAGCACGATGACCGCGCGGCACTGGTTGCGCCCGTTGTTGATCAGTTCGATGATGCCCGCATACGTGCCGTCCCACACGGCCGTGGCGCCGAAGGCAGGCAATGCCTCGGTCGCTGTGTGCAGCAGGGCGCGGTCGGCGGTCATCTGCTGCTGTGTGGTCACTACCTGCGTGAAATGGAGCAGGGCGGCCTCGTCGATGAGCCCGTCCATGAGATCGATGAAGGTATGCCCCGCCTGTTTGGCCCCGGCGTTGCCCGCCCCCTGCATCGATCCCGATGCGTCGAACACCAGGGAGACGGAGATCGGACAGCGGACCCTGGGATCCGGACAGTACAGGGTGAAGTCCTTCACCTCATTCCCGTTTTCGAGGATGCGGAAGTCCGATGGACGGAGATTGAAGTACGGCTGGCCGTTGCAGCCGGCGGAGAAATACAGCTCCACCGTCGGCCAGTCCACCAACACCCGTTTGAAATTCAGATTCGGCTGCGCCTGCGCCGCGCCTGCCGCGAGCAGAAGCAAAAGTCCCAGAACCAACAACGCACGTCCGGCATTCTTGCGCGACGTGCGTGTAATGGTCTTCGCTGTTTCCATCCCGTCCTCCGTGATGACGTTGAAGCATCGTGAAATGTCACGAACGGCGCGATCGAAACCGGTATCGCCGTCGTGTGGAGGCTGGATGGATAGGCGAATATACGGAGCGGCCGGTCCGTTGTCAAGCGCAACAGACCGGCCGCGGAAAAAATGGAAAACCTGTCAGCGCAGCAAGAGCATGCGGCTGCGTGTTTCCCCTCCGGCGTGGAGGCGCAGAAGGTACAGTCCCGGACGCAGCGCGGAAACGTCGAATCGCTGTGTGTAGCCGCTGTCCTGCGTTGCCCGCGCGAATCGCCACACCTCCCTGCCGAGCAGGTCGTGCAGGGAAAGTTCGCTCGTGGATGCCGCGCCCAGGCGTACGTCCACGGTGAGCACACCGGCGACAGGATTGGGCCAGGACTCGAAGCCCCGGATGAAGTCCCCGGCGACCGGCTGCGCATTCCCCTCCACGCCGAGCACCGTTACCGCGATGGGATCGGACCAGGCATCGCAGCCGGCGGCGTTGGTCACGCGCACACGGTAGCTGCCCGTCCC
>JAGTUZ010000132.1 GCA_018224415.1 Bacteroidota bacterium
TACCGACACGCGCCGGTGGATAATGCTGTCAGCCAGTTGCATTCCGGGCTGCTGCCCGCTCGTGTCAATTTTCCCGAGATGCGCACGGTGTATCCGCCTCTCGCGGAGTGGATCTTCGCAGCGACGTACGCAATCGGTGGGGAGTCAGTGCTTGCATTCAAGATCCCCTTGCTTCTGTCCGAATTCCTCACATTGTGGCTGTTGTTGGCCCTGCTGCCTCGCCTGGGACTCCGGCGGGAGTGGATCGCCGTGTACGCGATCAGTCCGTTGCCGGTGCTGCAGTTCATGATCGACGGGCATCTCGACGCGCTTGCATTCCCCTTCCTGCTTGCGTTCATTCTCCTGTATCACCAGAGACGCAACAGCGTCGCCGCGCTGGCGCTCGGAGCAGCTGCCGCGGTAAAGCTGTTGCCGCTCATCCATGTCCCGCTGCTCCTCCGGCAGGCCTGGCAGCGCCGTGACGCCTCATGGCTTGCGGCGCCGTTGCTGCCCGTGCTGCTCTACCTGCCGTACCTGCTCTCCGGAGGACATCCGTTCGAATCGCTCGCTGTGTATTCGGAAAAATGGACCTTCAATGCCTCTGTCTATGGCGTCACGACGTGGCTGCTCGGCGATCCGCTGTGGGGACGTTTCGCGAGCATGGGAGTGTTCGTTCTCGCACTCGGCGCGCTGGCCTGGCGTAAGCGCCCGCTCGTCCCTGCGATGGCGGCGGCAACCATGCTTTTTCTGCTCTGCACGCCGACCGTGCATCCATGGTACGCGGCCTGGCTGCTCGTATTGCTGCCGCTGTATCCGCGGTGGAGTTTCCTGATGTTCTGTGCAAGCATCGCCGTCGCGACGTATCCTGGTGTATTGTACCATCTCTCCGGCAGTTGGATCGATCCTCTGTGGATGCGGCTTGGAGTATATCTTCCGCCGGCGATCATCTACGCGTTTGAGCGCACGGGAATTGTCCCGATTCCGGCAGCGATCCCCTCCGCCAGCTGACTCAGTACTTCATTCCCAATTCCTTCCGCAGCGTCGAGTCAGCGTGGCTGTTCCGGTTCCAGTAATCCGACATCATCTCGTTTGTCAGGCGCGCGCGCGTCGTGAGCACGATGGCGTCGTCGCCATCTCCCTTCCGGAGTTCTTCCTCCCAGCCAACGATGCGATGGGGAAAATCCTCTTCGAAACGCAGGCGCAGCACTCTGGGCAGTTCCGCATAGCGAAGTTCGTACTCCAGGACGGCAGCATCGGAAGACCCGGCATCACTGATTCGGCGCACGCGTGCGGTTGCGGTTTCCGCACGGAAGCCCGTGTGCCGCATGCGCTGGTGGTCCAGGCGCGGGATAATCGAGACCGTTCCCGTGTGCAACGAGGCGGGATCGAGTCGGACCCGCATCCACAGTTCATCCTCGGTGATCGTCGAATCCATGCGGAAACGCTCGTCCCCTTCATCCTGAAAATAGGAGAAGGAACGAACGTCGAAATGGTCGCCTCGGTTGTTGACCTGCGTGAAGGTATGCCCGCACCACTCCTGCGATGACTGCGTGATCTTGTACGGATGGCCACCCGGATCGGACAACGGCGAGAACACGGATGTCATCATTGAATACGGATAGATTCCCGTGTGGAATTTCCGCGTGAGATTCAATTTCAGGACCGACTCATGACGGTCGGGTGCCGGATGACCCTCATATTTCACCTGTGTCTCGGGCAGGAATGGCTCGACGACGTATACAAGCATGGCCTCCCCCTGCCTGATTTCTCCATAACGTTCCTGCTCGAGTTCAAAACGTGAAATCTCGGCCTTGCCCTGGCGCCAGTGACCGTTGAATGCAGGCGTCGGGGCGACACCAGGAAGGGCCGTCGGCGCTGCCGCGAGAGACACGCATTCGATGCATGTCGTGTAGACGAGACCGAGCGCGAAGAGGGCCAGGAAGGGCAGCGATACAAGGAGATATGTTCGTTTCATTTTATTCTCGTTCTCATGGGAAGTGATTCCATTTTTCATTCATGGAAAAGATACCGACTGCGCGCGTCGCTAAGTGTCCGCTGCAGGACAGACTGCCGCGTTTTGGATTGGTACATTGCATGCGGAGTTTGACAACAGCTCCTCGATACACACTCCCTGCCTCATTCACACGTTTTCACCATTCAAGGAGATACACATGAAGATCGCACGTATGCTTGCCGCCTTCGTCCTCTTCGCCCTGCTCGGGCCCGGCTCTGCGTTCGCGCAGCACGGACAGAAGGGTACCCACGAACAACTCGCCATTGGCGGGTACTGTCCGGTCGCGTACGTGGCCATGAACAAGGCCATGAAACCCGACGGGAAGATCACGGCCACCTATCAAGGACACACTTACGCGTTCATGAACCAGGACGCGAAAAAAATGTTCGAGGCCGAGCCCGCCAAATTCGCTCCGAAATACGACGGCGTCTGTGCCACGGCGGTCGCGATGGGACAGAAGATGGAATCGGATCCCGAGCTCTTTTCCGTATACAAGAACGAGCTCTATCTCTTCTCGAACAAGGAGGCGAAGGCCGCGTTCGAAAAGGATCCGGCCATGACCGTCGCGAAGGCGGACAAGCAGTGGGCCGTCCTTTCGAAAAAATGATCCCGTACAGGGGACGTCTCATCCACAGGCTCAGGACCACCACTCCCCTGATGCAACGGCCGGCCCGGATTTCCGGGCCGGCCGTTTCCATATGCATTCCCGCAACGATA
>JAGTUZ010000133.1 GCA_018224415.1 Bacteroidota bacterium
GCGGGAATCGGGAAAGTCGAGTCCGAGAATGAGAACGAGTTCAAGGGACCCCCGCGCACCAGCGCGGGAGGTCGACAGAGTCGGTCTCCACTGCCCGCGCTGGTGCGCGGGGGTCCCTTCCGTCCTCACACGCGGTCGAACAGCGACCCGCTTCCCGGCTGGAACAGCCGGTTGTACATGCGTTCGGCATACGAGTCGGTCATGCCTGCGATGTAGTCGGCGAGCACGCGCAGGCGGGCGGCCTCGTCCGCGGCTTCGCGCAGCAGGTGGCCGTGCTTGCCGCCGAGCAGCTCGGGGGAGTGCAGAAGGGCGTCGTACATGCGCTCGATGATGATGCCGCCACGATACTCGAGGCTTTGCACGGCGGGACCGTTGATCACATGGTCGTACACCGAATCCTTGAGCGCGTCGAGTGCCATGCGATGGTCGTGGGGGAGGGTGATGGTCCAGCGCAGGCGGGGGTGGACAAAGCCTTCGTCTTCCCGCAGTTCGGCGGCGGAGACGAGCATGGAGATCAGAGCCGAGGCCGCGCCTTTCTTTTCGTGCACGGCATCGCGGCTGGAACCGCCGGCGCCGCGCGCCATCTGCGTGATCAGCGTCGCATAGCGGTCGAACACCGCCGGGTCGTCGAAGCGCGTGCGATCGAGATAGCCGACAATCGTGTCCGGTGAAATGAGGCGGGAGAAAAAGGCGTCTTCCACGTCATGCGTACCGTAGGCGATGTCGTCGGCCAGTTCGACGATGCTCGCTTCGAGCGTCTTGTGTATCGTGCGCGCATGTTTTCCGTCGTGCGTCTCGAAACGCAGGAAGCGTTCGCGGTCGGCCGCCGGGAAGGGCGCGAGCAGCCAGTCCAGCAGCGGCGCTTCCTCGTTGTGGATGCATTTCGGTGGGGCCCATGGTTTGAACGGCGGACACACGGCCGTGTCGGGATAGCATTCGGGATTGACCAGGTCACGATACAACCGTGGGTATTTCAGCACGGCCTGCAGTGTGGCGCGTGTGAGGTTGAGTCCGTTGCGTTCACTGTGCGCCTCGAGCGTGTCGCTGGTGAGCAGCCGCAGGGTTTGTCCGTTGCCCTCGAAACCGTTGTCGCGTCCGGGCCAGCGTGTCCACACGCAGTGATTGAGCGCCTCCTCGCCGCGGTGTCCGAACGGCGGATGTCCGAGATCATGTGCCAGGCAGGCGGCTTCGATCAGGCTGGTATCTACCGGTCCCCCCAGCGGCTCGAATTCCGCCTTGACCGCACCCAGCGGATAGCCCGGCCACACGAGGCGGTTGACCACTGCCGCAAGTCCGCGGCCGATATTGCTGACTTCCAGCGAATGCGTCAGCCGCGTGCGCAGGAACTCCGACTCGTTGAGCGCGAAGATTTGCGTCTTCGACTGCAGACGTCGGAAGGAGAAGCTGTGGATGATGCGCGCGCGGTCGCGTTCAAAAGGATCGCGGTGTTCACCCGGGCGCGCGGAAGTGCCGCTCAGGCGTTCGCTGTCCTCGGCATGGTACAGCGGGGAGACATGATAGAAGGGATGCATGCGGCAATCTACGGAAAATTCGTCGTGCGATGGAAACGGTCAGCAATATATCCGTTTCGCCGGACACGCCGTTTTCGTACTTTATTTGATCCATCATCGCGGGATTTCACGGAGTCCCGCCGCACCCATCCCCTACGTGAACAGATCGCACCATATTGCGGCGTTATTTATCCTCATCCTGGCGCTTCTCGTGCCGGTGACACTGCATGCGCAAGTGGAAAGCGCTGCGACGCCCGCCGACACTGTTGCGACGCCCGCCGACACTGTTGCGACGCCCGCCGACTCCGGTGCGACAGAGAACGAGGCGGCGAGCCGGCAGCGGCTGCCCCTGCGGCTGTCGCCCGACGACAGTCTGCTGACCTTCGGTGACAGCCTGGGCACATCGCAGGACAGCCTGGGCACATCGCAGGACAGCCTGACGTTGTGGGCGCGCAAGGATGCGGTTGATACGATTATCGTGTACAAGGCGCAGGATTCGGTTGTCTACGTGCTTTCGGACAAGCGCATGTACATGTACGACGAAGCGGCGATCGATTACGGGAAGACCGCCATCCGTGCGGCGCGCATCACCATCAACTGGGACAATTCCACGATCACCGCCGCCGGTGTTTCGGATTCCGTCGCGGGTGGAAAGCCGCGCGGCACGCCGGTGCTCAAGGAGGGGTCGGACGAATACACCGGCGAGGCGATGACCTTCAACTTCAAGACGGAGAAAGGCGTCATCAGCAAGGGACAGACAGCCATCGACGAAGGTTTCTATCTCGGCGAACGCATCAAGCGCATTTCGCCCGATGAGTATTTCATCGGCGGGGGACGGTATACAACCTGCGACAATCCGGAGCACAAACATTATTATTTCGGATCGGCAGAGATGAAATTCGTTCCCAACGAGGTGGTGGTGGCCCGGCCGATCACGTTCTATGTCGAGGACATTCCGCTGTTCTGGCTGCCCTTTGCTGTCATCCCCACCAGCAAGGGACGCGCCTCGGGCATCATTGTGCCGTCCTTCGGCGAATCGGGCACGCGCGGCCGCTACCTGCTGCGCGGCGGGTACTATCTCGCGATGAGCGATTACTGGGACCTCGCCCTCACCGGTGACGTGTATTCCAAGGGCGGATACCTGCTGCGGACGGATGTGCGCTACGCCCTGCGTTACAGTTTCAACGGCTCGGTTTCCGCGACCTACGGGCGGCAGACCTACAACGTCGGCAACGTGAACGCCGCCGACGACCAGCCCGGGACGGATTGGAGCCTGAGTATCAATCATGCGCAGGAGATCGACCCGACATCGCGTATCAACGTCGATTTTTCCTTCCTCACGAATTCCTACTACCAGAATTTCTCGAACAACCTCAACGAGCTGCTGAACCAGACCGCACGTTCCACCGCACTGTATACGAAAAGCTGGGAAGGAACGTCGAGCAGCATGTCGGTCGGCATCACCCGCGACCAGAACCTGGTCAACGGCACCTACACCATGTCGCTGCCCGACGTGTCATTCAACCAGTCGCAGGTCTATCCCTTCCGCAGCTCAGACGGCTTTGCGGATTCCTGGTACGAGATGATCGGCTTCAATTACAGCGGCAAGCTGCTCAACCGCATCCAGTTGAAGGAATTCAGCACCGGGGAGCGGGACACGCTGGACCAGCCGATCATGACCAAGGAGCGCTTCGACCGCCGCGGCATGCGGCACTCGGTGTCTTTGCTCGCCACGCCCAAGCTGGGTTTCTTTACCATCTCCCCGAGCGTTTCCTACGACGAGGTGTGGTATGACCATCGGCTGGAGCAATTCTACAATTCTGTAGATTCCGTGGTCGAGGCACGGGACGTGAACGGCTTCTTCACCTATCGTACGTTCCGGGCGAGCCTGACGGCCAGCACCAAGCTGTACGGCATGTTCGAGCCGGGTGCCTTCGGCATTCTCGGCATTCGCCACACGCTGCAGCCCTCGCTGAGTTACAACTGGAACCCCGACTTCTCCTCCGAAGGCTGGGGCTACTGGCAGAGCTACGTTGACAGCACGGGCAATGATATGCGGTATGATCCGTATTCGGGATTTTCCTATCGTCCGGGCGAAGTCTTTGGCGGCGTGGGCGGCGGCGAGTCGCAGACCATCGGGATGAACCTCTCCAATATTTTCGAGATGAAAATCGATCCGCGGGAGGACGACACCACAGCCACGCCACGGAAATTCCAGCTCTTCTCCCTCAACGCGAGTTCGAACTACAACATTGTGAAGGACAGCATGAAGCTGGCGCCCGTGAATCTGTCCTTCCGCACCAGCATACAGGGCCTGCTCGACATTTACGGCGGTGCGACCTTCTCGCCGTATGCCTGGCAGCCGTCGGTGTATTCCTACGATGAAGATGGAAATCTCCGACGTGTTGTCGCCGGACATGAGCTCGGCACCTACCTCTGGAAGCAGGAGGGAGGCGGTATCGCGCGCATGACGAATTTCAACGTCAACCTCTCGACCACCATCTCGCACGAGATGTTCAAATCGAAGACCGCGCCCGCGGTGGACAGCACGTCGCTCGATCTCGACGACGACGAGGACGACGGCTTCGCTCCCGCGAGCGATGAAAACGCGCCCTACAGCTTCAGCATCCCGTGGAACGTCTCGCTGGGCTACGATTACACGATGAATCAGGATAATCCGGAAAACAAGACCCGGAATTCCGGTCTGCGGGCGAATCTGACCTTTTCGCTCACCCCGAGCTGGCATTTCACCATGAGCGGGTATTACGACATCGTCAACAAGGAAATCGGCGCGCCGCAGATCACGGTGCGCAAGGACCTGCACTGCTGGGAGATGAACTTCAACTGGGTGCCCTCCGGTCCCTACCGCAATTTCTATTTCGTGCTGCGCCTCAAAGCCTCACAGCTGCAGGATATCAAGCTGGAGAAGCGTGGGTCTGATCGGGAGGTCTACGGATATTGAGGCGCGGGAGGAGTAAGGGAGGGAGGAGTAAGGGAGGGAGGAGTAAGGGAGGGAGGTTGCCGAGGACGCAGAGAAGATTTTCACCGCGTCCTCGGCAACCTCCCTCCCTTACTCCTCCCCCGCCTGCGACGTTACCGCCGTTTGTGCATCCCATTTTTTACGTTGCCGCTCGCGGCTGAATGTGCTAATTTTCAATGATTGACCTCTTTTCGCACTGAAAGAAGCAACTCCCATGAAGCGATTCGCGATTCTTTTCCCCGCCGGTCTCGTCCTCACCCTCATGCTCACAGCATCGCTGACGGCCCAGGAGGCCGCGAAGTGGAGCGCGAAGCCCGTTTCCGCTACGGTGAAGGCGGGCGGGACGGTGGAGGTGAAAGTAACGGCTGACGTGATCGACGGTTGGTACATTTACTCCACCACGCCGCAGGAGGAGGGCCCGGTACCGACGGATATCGTTTTTGCCGAAAACGCCCCGTTGCAGCGTACGGGCAAGATCCGCCAGCCGAAGCCCATCGTGAAATACGACGAGAATTTCGGCGTCGACACGGAATATTATGACAAGGACGTCACCTTCACGGTGACCGCCAAGGTGAAGGCGAACGCCAAACCCGGCAAGCAGAAGGTCCTGGTGGAAGTGACATTCATGGCCTGCAACGACCGCATGTGCCTGCCCCCCAAGACCGTGGAACTGCCCTTCGATATCACGATCGAGGCCGGTGATGCCTCGCAGGGCGCAGAAGAGGCGACGGGCGAGGTCGACGCCGCAGCCACTGCGGTCGAGGAAGGCACCGGGACGGAAGACACACAGGTCTCCGAGGAAGCCGCATCCGCCGGAACGGAAAATGCCGAGGAAGAGGAATCTCTCGGCTACGGTGACGAACGTGACGTCGAGCGGGCGAGAAAGGAGGGATTCTGGGCCTATATCGGACTCGCCATGTCCGTCGGCGCGCTGGCGCTGCTCACGCCCTGCGTTTTCCCGATGATTCCCATCACCGTGAGCTTTTTCACCAAGCGCGAGGCCGCGACGCGATTTCAGTCCGTCCGTGACGCGCTTATCTATTCCTTCGGTATCATCTTCACCTTCACCGGACTGGGGATACTCCTGGCGCTGATATTCGGGGCGTCAGGGATAAACCAGTTTGCTGCGAATCCATGGATGAACATCCTGATCGCGCTGGTCTTTATCGTTTTCGCCTTGAATCTCTTTGGTCTGTTTGAAATCGTGGTGCCGTCGGGCATCCTGACCAAGCTCACTGTGGCCTCGGGCAGCGGACGGGGCATCACCAGCCTGCTGCTGATGGGGCTCACCTTCACGCTGACCAGCTTCACCTGCACGGTGCCCTTCGTCGGCACGGTCATGGTCGCGGCGGCGAAAGGGGAGATCTGGTGGTCCATCGTCGGCATGCTGGCGTTTTCCACTGTATTCGCCCTGCCGTTTTTCCTGCTCGCACTGTTTCCCTCCTGGTTGAAATCCATGCCCAAGAGCGGCGGATGGCTCAACTCGGTCAAGGTGGTCATGGGCTTCCTCGAAATCGCCGCAGCCATGAAGTTCATTTCCAACGTGGACCTGATCTGGGGAATCGGCGTGCTCAGCCGTGACCTCTTCCTGAGCTTCTGGGTCGGCATCGGCATTCTGATCAGCGTGTACCTTCTGGGCAAGTTCCTCTTGCCTCATGACAGTCCGCTGGAGAAAGTCGGCGTGATGCGCATGCTGTGGGCGACGTTCTTCCTTGGCATCACGGTGTACCTGTTCACGGGCCTCAACGACAAACCACTCGGCGAACTCGACGCCTTCCTTCCACCGATGAACTACTCGGTGACCATCGAGGCCGCGTCCATGGGAGACATCGGACCGGCTCCCGGGGGACAGCAGCATGGAGAGGAGGAGCGTTGGTTCTCTGACTACGACGATGCCCTGGCGGTGGCGAAGGCCGAGAACAAGCCCGTGTTCCTCGACTTCACCGGTTTTGCCTGCACGAACTGCCGTTGGATGGAGGCGAATATCTTTCCACGACCGGATGTGAAGGCATTGTTCAAGGACTATGTGCTCGTGCGCCTGTACACCGACGGACGGGGCACGGTCTACGACCGCAACCGCGAATTCCAGGAATCCCGTTTCGGCACTGTCGCACTGCCGCTGTACGTGACCCTCACAAACGACGACGAAAAAATCGCGGCCTTCCCCGGAATGACACGCAAACCGGAGGAATTCATCCGATTTCTCAAGGACGGCCTGAACAAGGCCCTGTAGCGTCCCGCCTTTGGCGTCCCGCGCGCCGAGGCAAGACGCAGTACGCAGTGCGCAGGAGAACGGCCTCCTGCCTCCTGCGTACTGCATACTGCACGAAAGCGAACGCCAAAGGCGTTCGCTTTCGTTTTGGCGTTCGCTTTCGCTTTTTGCGAGCTTCTTTCGTATTATATCGGACAATGCCAAAACGGCCCTCCCGATGCCGATTCGGGAGATTGTGGCACCCAGGAGCTGCGGTCGATGTCGAACACCCCCTCGCGGAAGAAAGACCATGTCGATCTCTGCGTGAACGAGCAAGTCTCGTTCCGCGGGAAGAGCAATGGCCTCGAGCGATGGGAATTCATGCATAACGCGCTGCCGGAACTGGATATCGAGGACATTGATCCTTCGACGGAATTCCTCGGATACCGGCTTTCCTTCCCACTGCTGGTGACGGGAATGACCGGCGGGTATGCCGACGCCGAACGCATCAACGGGCAACTGGCCGAGGTGTGCCAGGACCTGCGCGTCGCCGTCGGTGCCGGGAGCATGCGGCAGGCGCTGGAAAACGAGACCTTTCACGAATCCTACCGCGTTCTCCGCCGCAACGGACCCGACATTCCCGTGCTCGCCAACATCGGCGCGGTGGAGGTGGCGGCCATGCGCGACGTGCGTCCCGCCGCCTATCTCGTGGATCTCCTCCAGGCCGACGCGCTGGTGGTGCATGCCAATCCGCTGCAGGAGTTCCTGCAACCCGAGGGCGAATCGCGGTTTCGCGGTGTGCTGGACGGATTGGCCATGCTCGTGCGCGAACTGGACGTCCCGGTCGTGCTCAAGGAAGTTGGTGCGGGCATATCACGCGAAGTGGCGATGCGCGCGCATGAGGTCGGTGTGCGATGGATCGATGTCGCCGGCGCCGGCGGCACGAGTTGGGCCGGTGTGGAGATGCTTCGCCGCGCGGACGGCTGTGAGGTGTCGCCGCAGTTCTGGGACTGGGGCATCCCAACGGCGAACGCCTTGGAGGAACTGCGTTTCAACTGTCCGACGGACCTGAAGCTGATCGCCTCCGGCGGTATCACCGACGGTGTGATGATCGCCAAGACCATGGCGCTTGGCGCCGAACTGGCAGGCGCGGCGCGTCCGTTGCTCTCGGCGCTCTTCGACGGTGGCATCGACGCCCTGCGCGATCGCCTCTGTGGATGGAAGCGTGACCTTCTGGGCGTGATGTTCCTCACGGGGGCAGTCAGCGTCGAACAACTCCGCCGTCGTCCGATCGTCAAGGCCGGCAAGACGTAGCACCACTGCACATCTGAACCGAGGCACCTATTCATGCATCGCTTTCTCGACCGTTACAATGAATACCGCACCTTGATCGACCGGCGTCTGGCTACGGTGATCGATCGCGATCGTCCCGTGACCATGTACGAACCCGCGCGGTATGTGCTTGGCGGCGGCGGCAAGCGCATTCGTCCTGTCCTGGTCATGCTGGCCTGCGAGGCGGTGGGCGGGGATGTTCATGACGCGGTGGAAGCGGGAGTGGCGGTGGAGATCCTGCACAATTTCACGCTTGTGCACGACGACATAATGGACCGCGCCGACACACGGAGGGGACGCGAGACCGTGCACCGGAAATGGGACGAGAACATCGCGATTCTCGTTGGCGACGAGTTGATGGGCATCGCGTACAAGACGCTGCTCAACACCGAGAAAGGCGATGTTCGCGCGCTGACGCGGGTGTTCACCGAAGGGGTCATCGAGGTCTGCGAGGGCCAGAGCTACGACAAGGAATTCGAACTGCTTCCCTCGGTGACCGAGGATGAGTACATGATGATGATCGGCAAAAAAACAGGCTGGCTGGTCGCGATTTCCGCCGAGATGGGCGGCATCATCGGGGGAGCCGATGCGATGCGACGCGCGGCACTGCTCGAGTACGCCCGCTGCGTCGGCCGCGCCTTCCAGGTGCAGGACGACCTGCTCGATGTCGTGGCCGACAAGGATGCATTCGGCAAGCCCATCGGTGGCGACATTCTCGAAGGCAAGAAAACCTATCTGCTCGTCAAGGCGCTTGGCCGCGCCGATGGAGAAGATCTGGCGCTGCTCCAGTCCGTGGCTACGCGCTCGGCGGCGCATGAAGGCCTCGTTGCACGCGTCACGGACATCTACCAGCGCCTCGGTGTGCTTGACACCGCTCGGGAAAAAATCGAAAATGACACGGAAGCTGCCGTGCGCGCGCTGAACGCGCTTGATGAAAACGAAGGCCGGCAGATGCTCGGCTGGCTGGCCCATATGCTGCTGGAACGCAAGCACTGACCGCAACAATCCAACCACCCATGATCGAACGCACCGTCACGATAAAGAACCGCACCGGACTGCACACACGTCCCGCCGCGACGCTCGTCAAGACCGCGGCGCGTTTCGAGGCGGAGTTCTACATCAAGAAGGACAGCTTCGAAATCAACGGCAAGAGCATCATCGGCGTGATGACGCTGGCCGCAGAGCAGGGGTCCATCCTGCAGCTGAGTTTCGCGGGGGCAGACGAGACGGAAATGGCCGACGCGGTCACCCAGCTGTTCGACGAAGGATTCGGTGAACTATGAATGAGGATACCCGCACGGAAATCCAGCAGAGCGGCGCGAACTGGACATCAGGGACGGCACCGGGCGAGCGCATTTACAAGGGCCTGCCCGCGTCGGCGGGCGTCGCCATCGGTCGGGCATTTGTCTACGAACGCGAGGAAGTCTACGTCACCGAGCGCATTCTCAGCAACGAGGAACTCGCGCTGGAAATGACGCTGCTCGACGAGGCCATAGTGCGCGCGCGTGACGAGCTGGAAAAGATCGTGTCTTTCGCTCGCGTCAAGCTTGACGACAAGGCCGCACAGATCTTCGAGAGCCAGATCATGATGCTCGAGGATCAGGAAATGCTGAGCGCGCTGCGGCGGCGGCTGCAGGATGAAAAGAAGAACGCCGACTTCCTCATCCACGATGAACTGGAGAAGTTTCGCAGCATGTTCGAGCGGGCCAGCGATGAGCTGCTGCGCGAGCGCATGGCAGATCTCGACGAAGTGGGCCAGCGCATCATGCGCAACCTGCAGAAGAAACGCCTGCATTCCTCCGTGGAAGGCGAGCATGTCATTATCGCCGAACAGCTGACTCCATCCGACACGCTGCTCTTCAGCCGCAACGACGTCCTCGGCTACGCGACGGACACCGGTGGCATCACCTCGCATGCCGCCATTCTCTCGCGCTCGCTCAAGATACCCGCGGTGACCGGCCTGCACGGGCTGTCGAAACAGATCCACACCGGCGACCTGGTTATTCTTGACGGACAGCACGGATTGCTGATCGTCCATCCCTGCGAGAAGCACCTGGAGGAATACCGTCGCAAGATCGCGCGCATCGAACGCCTGGAAGCTGAAATGGCCGATCTGGTGGACCTTCCCTGCGAAACCCCCGATGGCCACAAGGTCGAACTCTCGGCCAACGCGGAGTTCGTCAACGAACTCGAATACATCATCACGCAGGGTTCGAAAGGCATCGGCCTCTACCGCACCGAACATCTGTATATCGCGAAAGGGGAATTCCCCTCGGAGCAGGAACAGTACATCGAATACAGTGAAATCGCATTTTCGATGTATCCGCAGCCCGTGATTTTCCGCACGTTCGACATCGGCGGGGACAAACTGCTCGATCGCGGAGTTCCGGAGGATAATCCCTTTCTTGGCTGGCGCGGCATCCGCATGATGCTCGACAAGCCCGACATATTCCGCCACCAGCTCCGGGCCATTCTCCGCGCCTCGACGATGAAGAACATCAAGATCATGTTTCCCATGATCTCCGGGATGGCCGAGCTGGAGGAAGTGCTCTCCATACTCGATGAGGTGAAAAACGAGCTGACCGAGGAACTCGTGCCCTTCGACGAGCACATGGAGGTCGGCCTGATGATCGAGGTCCCGTCCGCCATTTTCATCGCGGACGAGCTCGCCAAGCGCGCTGATTTTTTCAGCATCGGGACCAACGATCTCGTGCAGTATCTCGTCGCGGTCGACCGCAACAATGAACTGATCGCCGACATGTACCAGGAATTCCATCCCGCCGTGTTGCGGGCGGTCAAGTCCGTCATCGACACGGGGCACGCAAACGGCATCTGGGTCGGCATGTGCGGCGAACTCGCGGGCAATCCCCTCGCCACCGTGATGCTGCTGGGTTTCGGCCTCGACGAATTCTCCATGGTACCGTCGGTCATTCCTGAAGTAAAGAAAATCATCCGTTCGACGAGTTACGAGGAGGCACATGCAGTGGCCGAGCATGTGCTGCGCCTTCCGTTATCCACACAGATCCGCGCCTATCTCGAGAAGTTCATGCGCGAGCGGCATCCGCAGCTCATGAGCGCGATGCTCGACAACGGAAATGGCGAGAATGATCTTCACGACGAAGATCGATCCATACAGCCAGAAGCTCCGCCAGACGGAAAATCGAAGTCCAACGGAGAAACACAGTCCAACGGAGAAACACAGGAGCCTCGGGATCATGAGTGACCATTCCGCCACACGCATCCGTATCGACTACGGGAACACGCTCGACGCACTTGACAGCAAGGCATTGGATGCCGCGCTGGGACGCGTGCGGGATGCGCAGTCCGTTCTCCAGCAGCGCAGCGGTCCCGGAAGCGAATTTCTTGGCTGGGTCGACCTGCCAGCGCAGGCCCGCGACGCCCTGCAGCCGGTGCAGGATACTGCGGAGCGCATTCGTTCGCAGGCCGACGTGCTCATCGTCATCGGCATCGGCGGATCGTATCTCGGGGCCCGTGCCGTGATCGAAGCGCTGCGTCCGCCGTTCGACTCCGCGGGCACACAGGTGCTGTATGCCGGACATCACATTGACGGCGGCTATCTGCGTGGGTTGATGGACGCATGTGCGGACCGCAGGGTCGCGCTGAACGTGATTTCCAAATCCGGCACAACCACCGAACCTGCCCTGGCCTTCCGCGTGCTGCGGCAGTGGATGGAAGAGCGGTATGGAAGGCAAGAAGCGGCAGCGCGCATCTATGCGACCACCGACGCACAGCGTGGGGCGTTGCGGCGCGTGGCCGACGAGGAAGGATATACGACTTTTGTCATTCCCGACGACGTGGGCGGACGGTTTTCCGTCCTCACGCCCGTGGGACTGCTGCCCATCGCCGCTTCGGGCATCGACGTTGCCGCGCTGCTCGACGGTGCCGTCGCAATGCGCGAGACCGCGCTGCTCGACGACGCCGACCGGAATCCCGCGCTACGCTACGCACAGCTGCGCGATGCGCTGTACCGTTCCGGCAAGCATATCGAAGTGCTTGCCTCGTTCCATCCGCCGTTGACGTACGTGGCGGAGTGGTGGAAGCAGCTGTTCGGCGAGAGCGAAGGCAAGGACGGCAAGGGGATTTTTCCCGCCGCCGTGAGCAACACCACCGACCTGCATTCGATGGGGCAGTACATCCAGGACGGCGAGCGCCGTCTGTTCGAGACCTTCCTGTTCTCCGAATCCGTCGGGACGGACATCGAAGTGCCATCGGCCGTTGAAGACACCGACGGCTTGAATTTTCTTGCCGGAAGCCGCTTCGCCGAGGTCAACGCCGACGCGTTGCGCGGCACGGCGCTGGCCCATCACGAAGGCGGTGTGCCCAATGCCACCATCCTGCTGCCCGGTATCACCCCGGCATCCATCGGCGCGCTGCTGTACTTTTTCGAAACGGCGGTTGCGCTCGGCGGCTACGCGCTCGGCGTGAATCCGTTCGACCAGCCCGGAGTGGAAGCGTACAAGCGCAACATGTTCGCGCTGCTCCGCAAGCCCGGCTTCGAGGAAACCCGCGAGCGCCTGCTGGCGCGGCTGTCCGGAAACGAGTCCATCTCCGGCTGAACACTGGCATGGAGGGACTTTTTATCCAACCGGATTCCCTGACCGGGTCAACCAACCAAACGTTTCATTCCCAGGATTACCATGAGCAGTTCCGATTACGCCCATCGCATTTCCCTGCACGATTCCCATGACATGTACAGCGTTCTCTGCGACTGGCCCGGCCAGGCAAAAACAGGGATGGACGTCGGGAATGCCGTTCCACTTCGCGGTATCGACGGCGCGGGGCTGTCAAACATGCTTGTCTGCGGCATGGGTGGGTCAGCCATTGGCGGCGACGTGCTGCGTGTGTTTGCCGAAACACAGGGACGCATCCCCATCGCCGTCAACCGCGGCTACACGCTCCCGGGGTATGTGGGGCCGAAGACGCTGGTGGTAGTGATGAGCTACTCCGGCAATACCGAAGAATCCCTCGCCTCCTACGACGAGGCGCGGAAGCGGCGTGCGCAGATCGTGGTGGTCACCTCCGGCGGCACACTGCTTGACCGGGCGGAAGCCGACCGGGTGCCGGCCGCGATCATTCCCGGAGGACTCGCTCCGCGCTGCGCGCTGGGCTACCTCTTCCTCCCGCTGTTGATGATTGCCGCGCGGCTCGACATCATCGACATCGAGCGGTCCGCCCTGGATGCCGCACTCGCCACCCTTGAAGCTGCAACGCGCGAATATGCCGACCACGACGACCCCCGCAACACAGCCATCGACATCGCCGAGCGTCTGCGTGGCAAGCTGCCCGTCCTGTACGGCGCACAGGCGGGACTCGACGCCGTGCTGATGCGCTGGCGCTGCCAGATCGAGGAAAACGCGAAGATGCTTTCCTATAGCAACGTGCTTCCCGAGATGAACCACAACGAGATTGTCGGCTGGGAACAAAACCCCGATCTGCTGCGCCGCATCGCCGTTGTGGTGCTGCACGACCTCGGCGACCACCCTCAGATCCGCAAGCGCATCTCTGTAACGCTCGACATCATTCGTCCCCTCGCCGCCGACATCATCGAGATCTATGCCAACGAGGAGCATCCGCTCGCCCGCGTTTTGGGATTGATTTGCCTGGGCGATTGGGTTAGTTTCTACCTCGCCATGACCAGCGCCGTCGATCCGTTTCCCATTGTGAATATCGATCGGCTGAAGAAGGAGCTGGGGTAGGCGCAGAGGCACAGAGATACCACGGTGAAAGTCAAGCGGTTGAAATAGAACTATCGAGTTGGTAGTTTGCATGCCCCCCCTCCCCGATTACGAACGAGAGGCGGCGCCAGGACCACGCATGACACGTTTGATACGCGTTTGTGGCA
>JAGTUZ010000134.1 GCA_018224415.1 Bacteroidota bacterium
ATGGTTGTATGCGACTGGTCGAAGCTCCAGTTCGTCTGCGCGACCGAAGTCGACACGAGGGCAAAGGCGAGAAGCAGGAACAGCTGTATGGTCTTCATGCGGTTGAACTCCTGTAAGAAAAAGTATGATTGATGAAATTGCTTCAAACTCGTAATACTATACAACACTCGCTTTTGGCGACAGAGTTCCCGGGCGGGGAGGGGAGAGGGAATCGGGAAAGGGACCCCCCTCTACCCAACTTCCGCATCCCGGCGAAAGACCTTGTTGCGACCGGCGCGCTGGGCTTCGAACACGGAATGCTTGGCGGAGAGAATGATGTCTTCGAGATTGTCTCCGTCGTCGGGAAAGACGGCCACGCCACAGCTGACGCTGGTGGTGACGTCATGCTCGGTGAAGGTATGGTCCTGGATGGATGCGCAAATCGACCGGGCGGCGTCGATAATCTCCTTTGCCTTGCTGTTGGGTAGCATGATGATAACCTCATCGGCGCCGTAGCGGCAGGCGCTGTCGAAGGGACGCAGCGTACGCGCGATCAGTCCGCCGAACTCGCGCATGAACGCCGTGCGCGTGCCGGAGCCGTAGGTGTTGGTGATGCGCTTGTAGTTGTCGATGTCCATCATCACCAGTCCGAGCCCCTCGTTTGTTTCTTTCGCACGCACGAGGTTCTGCTGCAGGTTCTCGGAAAAGAAGGAGTAGCGCTGGAGGTTGGTTTCATGGTCGACGCGGTCGAGGCGGAGATTGTCCTCGTAGAGGCGATTCTGGTAAAACGCCAGTGCGGCGATGCGCGCGAAGGTTTCGAACACGGAAATGTCCGCATCGAGGAAGGCGTCCTTCCGCTCGCTGTCGGCGAAGAGATAGCCGAGTGTCTGGTGATGCACACCGATCTGCACGCAGCAGCAGGATGCGAACGGCTGCTCGAGCTGCACGCTCCCGGCGACTTCCGGCAGCAGCGTCGCGTCGGAAATCAGGATGGGACGGCCGGTCCAGAGCAGTTCGCCGATCGAGCCGGTGGCCACCCGTTGACGGAAGGATTTGCAGAACGTGCGGGAAACGCCTGTGCAGTTCTCTATGCTCAGGTACTCGCTCTCGCTGTCGATAAGCACGATGGCGCAGGAGCGGCAATGATACAGGCGGGTCAGACGGTCGACGACGAGATGGAATACGCGTTCGTAATGCCGATGGGTGGCCAGGAGTTGGAGCAACTCGGTGACGAACTCCATGCATTGGGTCGACTGCGGGTCTTTCATGACACTCCTCCGTGCCTTGTGGGCCAGTGGGTTTTCTATGCGAACGACGGTCACATCCTGTTGGCAGCGAAGCAAGTGCCGTGTTCCCCCGAAGGGGAACAGCGGGCGACGGCGGTTGAAATTCGGGAGACAGCGGTATGGTATTCATTCGGCAGGAGATTGTCAAGTGTTCTCGCCGTCCATTGCGAAATCCGTTGCGAAATCAGGTCCGTCGCGAAATCCTGACGGGCGTAAAATCCTGACGGGCGCATGGAAACAGAAATCCCGTCGGCCTGAGGCTGACGGGATTTCTGCCACCACTATTCAATCTTACAGGATAGAGAAGACTGAATACTTTTGTTGCCGTCGATGGACGGCAGATATTTTCAGTCCTGCGCCGGAACGGCGGCAGGGAGGAGGATCTCGTTGATCGCCTGCACGAAGGATTCCTTCGGCAGCGCGCCGGCGGCCATCTGCGGACGGTCGTTCATCGGCACGAAAAGGATCGAGGGGATGCTGCGGATACCGAATACGGAGGCCAGCTCCTGCTCGGCTTCGGTGTCGATCTTGTAAATGTCGATCTTGCCGTCGTATTCCTTGGCGAGTTCCTCGAGGATCGGGGCCACCATGCGGCAGGGCGCGCACCAATCGGCATAGAAGTCGATAATGGCGGGGCGCTCGCCGGCGAAGTCCCATTCCTTCTTGTTCTCGAAATCGAAGACTTTCTTGAGAAAGGTTTCCTTGTTCAAATGTTCCATGATATTCTGTTCCTTCTCTGGAATGATCGTTTGCGATTCTCGCCGTAACTGAACATTGGATGCACCCATGGGGAAGAGGATTCAGGATATCTGGATTTTTCTTCCTCCTTCTACATCTTCAGAAGACGCACGCTGTACCGCCGGCCGGCCTGCGCTGCGGTCAGGATGTACATTCCTTCCGGTAGCCCGCCGACGTCGAGCGTCTGCGTGTGCTCCGCGATGGGCGAGGAGAACACCCGGCGCTGCACTTCCCTGCCGCGCAGGTCGTGCAACGTCACCGTCACGAATCCACCGACCGCGGCGCGCAAAGTCACGTTCACATGATCGTGCGCGGGACGCGGCCACAATGCCGTCACCACGAGTCCGGATGGAGCTGGCACATCCCCGGTACTGTTGACCGCGTCGACCTTCGCCGACCACACACCCGCCCCTTGTGTCGCGACGATCACCGACCCATCCGCCGCCCGTGCGTCGACATGGTCGACGCAGACCGTGCCAATCCCATCGACGCTTTCGCGTGTCCACACCGTGGCCATGCCGTCGACCATGGTTGTGCTGAACAGACCGGCGCTGGTTCCGGAGAAGAGGATCTCTCCGTCCTGCAGCGGAAGGATGGCGAGCCAGCGCACGGAAGGACCCGCCCCGCTGCCGTCGGGAAACTCCTCGAGATTGCCGCTCACCGCCTCCCAGGTCGCGCCCGCGTCGTCGGTCATGAACACGCTCTGGACGTTGTAGTTGGAGAACACCGCGAACACGCGGCGGCTGTCGCGCGGGTCCACGGCGAGACAGGAGACATAGGCGCCTGCCGGAAACAGCGGCGAAGTGAGAGTGACAGCGCCGGGCGTATCGCCGCGCGCATCCTCGACGCGTTTGAGTCCGCCTTCGCTGCTGCCGATGTAGACATACCCGGAGGCGTCGGCGGCGCAGCCGATGGCGCTGACAAAGGCGCCGGCCGGGAAGGTGGCGGGCGCTACGGCGGACCAGCCATCGCGGCGCGAGAGCGTCCCCTGCGCCGAGGCCGCCATGTCTTCCTTGCGCCAGAGCACCGGCTGGCCTCCCTGGTAGAGCGTTGTCCCGTTCACCGGGTCGAGAGCAAAAACCGTGAAGAAGGCGAAGAGTCCGCCGTCGGGATTACTCTGTGCGCGAACCGTTTCCACTCCGCCATCGGGAAGGAACAGGAAGCTGTAGATTCTTCCTGAATACACCGACGCCATGCCGAAGGCCTTCCCGGGTGCCACGGCGACGCTCATGCCGTCGCCACCGATCATGCCCTCCCATCCCGCGGGATCGGAGGCGTCCGTGCTGAAATAGGTGGCGTTGTCCTGCAGCCCGCCGATGATGAATTCGTCATTCGCTGTCGCCGGATCCTGCGCGACGCGGTAAAACTGCGTGCTGACGAGATCGGTATTGCGCTGCACCCAGACGACATCGGCCGCCCGGTTGTCGATCGACGCCTGCACGCCGCCGTCATTCGCCACAAACAGTTTCGAGGGATCCGAAGGAAGGAAGGCTGCTGCGTGCTGGTCGGGATGCAATTCGTTGATTGTCCAGTTGTAGGGATACCCGCCGACCACCGTGACGCTGTCGGCGGTGCGGAACCCGTCCGTCGAGCGGTAGAGGCTGGTGCCGAGCACGAACACCAGGTCCTCGTCCTGCGGATGCACGGCGAGCCCGATGCAGTAGCCGCCGAGTGTGCTGAAACCTCCGCTGCCCACCCCTGCAAGCAGCTGCGGAGTGAGATCGTCCCAGCGACCCGCGCCCAAGGCCGGGTCGTGCGTGTATTTGTACAGCGTGTGACCTCGCGAGAAAAAGGCCAGGTGTGGGACCGGATCCGGATTCGCCGTCTCGGCGAGCACGTAGAGTACATAGGGATTCGATGCCGGCGAAACGAGTTCGACCACTCGGTAGTCCCAGTTCTCGTTCGGAGGCGTTACCGCTGTCCACTCCCTGCGGTCGATGGAGAAGAAAATGCCGCGATCTCCCGCCGTGCCGCCCCCGGCCGCGAGTCCACCGATGGCCGCGTAGCTGATCGCCGGCGTGAGGACCAGGTCGGTACAGAACGCCGGTGTCGCCGGATCACCGAGTACCCGTTCCCAGGATTCCCCGCCGTCGGTCGAGCGGAGGATGCCGCCGAAGCAGGCAGCATACAACGCGCCGGCGTCCCAGCCCTCGGAAGGGATTTCCAGATCCCATACTCCCTGAAACGGTGACTGCAGCGATCCCGGCGTCGCGCCGGTGGTCGAGGGCAATGCCTCCCAGTGCTCCCCGCGGTCGGTGCTGCGATAGATGCCGTTGCCATATCCGCTTGTGCGCAGGCGTGGTATCGCGCTGCGGTCGGTTGTGCTGAGCAGTTCGCCGGTGCCGTAGTAGAGAATGTCGCGGTGGCCGGGTCGCGGGTCCTGCGCAATGCAGCCGACGATCTGCTCCTGTGCGGGTGCCGTCGTCTTGCGCCAGTGCTGTCCGCGGTCGGTGGATTTCCAGAATCCTCCACTGGCGCTGCCGGCATACAGCACGCGGTCGTCGTCTCGGTCGAAGGCGATGTCGAGCATGCGTCCTGCGAGTTGCGTCGGACCCCGTCGTGTCCATTCGATCGCCATCGCTCCCGCTCTCCGGCTGAAGACGTCACTGCCGCCTGGCTGTGTCGCGTCCCTGGACGGCAGTGTGACCGCATAGGCACGCTCGCGCATGCGGATGTCTGCAGGCACGTCACCGGTGCGTGGATCGCGCGTGCGCAGGACATCGAACTGCGCGGCGTGGAGCAGCCGCTCGGCCGGCGTGAGACGCGTGTCCCCTCCCGACCGTGGCGCATGTCCCACCACTCCTGCCTGATGCATCGGTGCGGGCAGGACGGAGAGCAGCAGGATGGAGAGGACAGCGGCCGCAGCGAACACGGCGAACGAAAGCACGGGACGCATCAGACCTCCGTGGGTTGGCATCAGACCTCCGTGGGGTGTGTGGGAAAATCGACGATGAAACGGGCGCCCTTGCCCTCTTCGCTTTCACAGCGAATCTGTCCGCCCATGCTGTCGATGAGCCGGCGGACGATCGACAGCCCGAGGCCGGACGACGGTTCGCCGCCCGTGGGCTGGGCGGTGAGACGCGTGTATTTCCGATACAATCGCTCCATGTCTTCCGTGCTGAATCCCGGTCCCTCGTCCGTCACGGACACAGATACCGCGCCCTCGGTGCGCGCAAGCGCGACAAACACTGCTCTTCCACGCGAGGAATACTTCACCGCATTCGAGATCAGGTTGTCCACGATCTGCATGATGGCGGAATCGTCGCCCAGGGCCACCGCGTCGTCGTCGGTGATGTCGGTGTGGATGACGATGTCCTTGAGTTCGGCCCATTTGCGATGGGACTCAATCGCTTTGAGCAAGATGGGCCTGACCGCGACCGGCTCGGAATCGAGCTGCATTCGTCCGCTCTCGAGGCGGTTGATGTCGAGCAGGTTCCGGGCCAGCAGCAGTACGCTGTCGGCCGTGTCGGCCACCTGCCCCGCCTTGCGCTGGATATATTCGGTACTGCGTCCCTCCTCGCCGATGGACTCGGCCAGCATGCGGATGGCGCTGACGGGATTGCGCAGGTCATGCGAAAGGATGCCCATCAGTTCGCTTTTCTCCGAATTGAGTAGTTCGAGCTGGGCGTTCTGGCGACGCAGTTCCTCGTTTGCATGAGCGATTTCGGCCGCCTGCGCCTCGAGCATCGCCTCGTGTTTGCGAATCTCGGTATTGGCGGCTTCGAGTTCGGTGTTTTTCCGCTGGAACATCTCCGCGCTGCGCTTTTTCATGCGGTAGCGGTTGCCGAGCAGGAGCAGGATCACCGCAAGCAGCACGGAACTGACGATAAGAAGATTCCGGAGTGCTGCCTCCTGTTCGAAGCGGGCTTCCTGCAGCGCGCGGTCGCGTTCGAGCAGTTCGCGGTTCTTGTTCAGCAGGTCGATGCGGTTCTGCTGTTCGGTTGCCTCGAGCTGCTGCGCGGTGAGGACGGCGTCCTGTTCAACGAGCTGCAACTCGCGGATGCGCTTGTCGCGGTTGAGCAGTTCGATGTCCTGCGTCTGCTGCCGGAGTTGGGTGGCGCGCCGTTCGAGTTCCATCTCCCTGATGCGCTGCTCGCGCTTGAGCAGCTCGTTTTCCCGATCGCTGCGCTCGCGCTGGGCGAGTTCGTAGTTGGCGGTCATTTCATTGATGCGCTTGGAGCTATCCTCGTTGAACAGCGAATCCTTGAGCGCCGTGTACTGCCGGAAATACTCCAGCGCCGCGGGCGCATCGCCCGTGGCCGATTTTGCATCGGCGCAGATCTTGAGCAGGTTGCGTTCGACCGACCGGCTGTTGATATCCCGCGAAAGCTGCAGGGCGCGCTGTGCGATGTCGAGTGCGCGGATGGGATCCCGGTCACGCAGGTACAGCGCTGCGATGCGCTGCATGGCTTCGGCCAGACCGTGTTTGTCACCGAGGGTCTCGTACAGCTTCGCCGATTGCTGGTAATTCTCCAGCGCACGGCCGGTGACATTCTGCATGAAATACGTGATGCCGATATTCAGGTACGTGCTGGCGAGACCGGGAGAGTCGCGCAGCTTTTTCTTGAGTTCGAGCGAGGCGAGCAGGTTCTCCAGCGCCTGGTCGTAGTCGCCCTTGTCCATGAAGATCACGCCGATGTTGTTGTAGGAGTAGGCGAGTCCCTGTTCGTCCTGCGCCAGCTGGAAATACTTCACGGCGCGCAGGTGGTACCGCAGCGCCCGTTCCTCGTCGTTGAGGCGACCGTGCACGACGCCGATGTTCGAGAGCAGGCGGGCCATGCCGTGCTGGTCACCGAGTTCCTCCTTCAGCTGGAGGGACTTGAGAAAGTAATTCAACGCGCGGACCCATGCCCCCTGCTGCGCGAGTGTGATGCCCGAGCTGGTGTAGGCCATCGAAAGACCACTGTTGTCTTTCAGGTCCTTGGCGAGCTTCTCGGCGTCCTGTGCCAGGGAAAGCGCCCGCTCGGGATAGCTGCCACGGTATTCCTGCGCGAGATCCACCATCAGTCGCACGTTCACCGAATCGCGCAGGCCGCGTTTTTCCCTGCTTTCGAGCAGCGCACGCAGTCGTTCGGCGTCGCTGCGCTGCTGCGCCGGCGCGGACGGCGGACAGAGCATGAGACAGAAGCCTGCGGTCAGGAGAAAAAGAATGACGTGTCGCAATCAGCCTCCGGGAGATAGCTGGATGTTCGCGGATGAGGACGGCGGCTTCAGGGGATCGCTGCCGTAGCGTCGCAGTTCTTCGTAGTCGCTGAGACCGTCGCCGTCGGTATCCAACTCCAGCGGGTTCGTGTGGTACAGCCGGATCTCCTCGAAATCCGTCAGGCCGTCGCCGTCCGTGTCCGCCTTGTTTGGATCGGTACGGTATTCCCGGACTTCCTCCCCATCGTTGATTCCTTCGCCGTCGGAGTCTGGGAGGACGGGATTCGTGCGCCAGACGATGACCTCGTCACCGTCATAGAGACCATCGCCGTCCGTATCCACTTTTTTCGGATGGCAGCCCAATCGCTTTTCTTCCGAGTCGATCAGGCCATCGCCGTCGGTGTCGGCCGCAAGCGGATCGGTCAGGTAGTCGAGAAGTTCGAAGCTGTCTGTCAGTCCGTCACCATCGCTGTCCTGCAGCAGGGGATTCGTGCCGTAGCGTTGCACTTCCACGTAGTCGCTGAGCACGTCGCCGTCGCTGTCCCAGTACAGGGGATTCGTGCCATAGACGCGCAGCTCCTCGTAATCACTGAGACCGTCACCGTCGGAATCCGCCGCGGAAGGATTGGTGCCGGCCTCTTTCTCCTCTGCGTTGGTCAGTCCGTCGCCGTCGATGTCCTGGTCTTCGAATAAATGCCAGGCCACACCAACAAACACCGTGAGCCAGGTGTCGTTCGCGGTTTTCTCTCGGTCGGGATTCGTGGGCAGGCCCTGACTGATCTGCGACAACACGACCAGTTCGCCGGAATCGAACGCATCCATCTCCCCGCTCATCACCAGATGCGCGTGGGCTCCGAGCTGCAGCGAGAAACGGCGGCTTGCATGCCATTCGAATCCCGCACCAAGCGGGATGGAAAACGCGGCCACGGTCTCTGGTCCGGGATGCGCGGCCTCGCCGTTGCGGTAATCCTCCGGCCGAAGCCAGGCATATCCCGCGCCGGCGAGGATCCAGGCGTTGAAGACCCGCGAGGGAAAGAGATTGAGTCGCAGCCATCCTTCCACCACGACGGCGTCCGTGGCGCGGGGGGCCTGTTCGGAGGCACCAAACTGAAACGGATATGTTTGTCCGAGTTTTCGCCGGTTGCGCCGCGTGTAGTGCAGCCGCGCGGCTTCGGCGCCGGCGCCGACGTCGAGGAAGGCTGCGAGCGGATAGTGCAGACGCAGCCACGCACTCGGTCCGACCTCGTGTCCGGAGAATTCGCCGAAGTACTTCGTCAGTCCGCTCCCCGCGCTGATCGCGAGCCGTCCGTCGACGTAACGCGGACGATCAGGCCAGCGCACCGGCGGCAGATCACCGGGCACTCCATCCGGAAATCCCGGGGCAGCCGGATACGTTGGCGATTGCCGCGCCCCATTCCGGTCCTCCCCATCGTCCTGTGCGGTGACAGCGCACGTGAGCAGCGGCAGGAACAGGAGCAGTGCGGCGAGGCACGGACGCCTGACGGAAATATGGAAGGAAACGATGTGCATGGGCATGTATCTGGCCAGGAGGAGGATCTCAGCGTTCCGAACGGGGTGCGGGGTCCATCGACAAGATATAGAATTCCACGCGCCGGTTACGCGCACGGCCATCCTCGGTCGCACTGTCGCCGATGGGCTGGCGCTCGCCAAAGCCGACGCTTCGCATGCGGGATGCGTCGACGCCTTCGCGCACAAGGAAATCCAGTACAGTGAGTGCGCGGCGTTCGGAGAGCCCTTGATTGTAGTTCTCGTCCCCCGCCATGTCGGTGTGTCCCCGAATCTCGACCTTCATGCCGGGATGGGTACGGAACAGCTGCGCGGCTTCCTTCAGAATGGGGACATATTCCTCGCGCAGCGCAACCTGGTCAAATTCGAACGTGATGTTGCTGAACGAGAGGACGTCGCCCACCTTGAGGCGCAGCGTATCGAGACGCAGCGGTACGGGAACACGCGCGGACCCGTCTTCCGCCGGTGAAACGTGCTGCACGCTGCGCCGGCGATAGCGGGTGTACGCTTCCGCGCTGCTCGAAGCGGCACGGGCTGCGTTGCCACTGTCGACCGCGGCGAAGGAAGCGACAACACTGTCCATCGATTCGGGTTCGCGCGGCAGACGCCGGGTCAGCGTCGGGGCGATGATGTAGGAAGTGCCGCCACCGGGGAGGGGACGCGTCTCGAGCAGCTCGGCATGGTAGCGTGGCTGTTCGGCAAAGGGCTTGCGTGCCGACGACGTCGCTGACGCGTCCCTGTCGAGTGGATTGCTGCGCAGTTCCGATATCTCGACGGCGTCATCAAAGCCGTCTCCGTCCGTGTCGGGATTCAGCGGGCTGGTACCGTGGTAGGCGATCTCGTCGTAATCGAGCAGCCGGTCGCCATCGGTATCCGCATCTCGCGGATTGGTTTTGTAGGTGACAACCTCGTTGAAATCATAGATGCCGTCGTCGTCGGTATCCGGACGCAGCGGGTCGGTCTTGTACATGCGCACTTCCGCAAAATCGTCCAGGCCGTCGTAATCGGTGTCCGGATTGCGCGGGTTGGTATGATAGAGAATCACCTCCTCATAGTCGCTCAACATGTCGTCGTCTGTGTCAGGCTTGTTCGGATCGGTGTTGTACACCATGACCTCTTCATAATCGGTAAGACGGTCGTCGTCGGTGTCGGGCTTGTTCGGATCGGTGTTGTAGCGCGTGACCTCGAAATAATCGCCGAGCCCGTCGTCGTCGGTGTCGGGTTTGAGCGGACTCGTGCGATGCACCCGGACTTCCGCATAATCGGTCAGGCCATCGGTATCGGTATCGATCTCATACGGATTCGTGCCCAAACTGGCCTCCTCGGCGTTAGGCAGGAGGTCGCCGTCGTAATCCACACTTTCGAACAGCGTGTAGTGCAGGCCGAGCGAAATTCCGAGTTTGTTGTCACCAGCGGCAGAAGGCACGTCGATGCGCACCGGTCGCCGTCGATTGTACTCCAGCGCCAATTCCTCCGCGTCGTAGGCGTCAATGTCACCCTGCAGATAGTGGGTCCAGCGGAGTTGCAGCTGAACGGCCAGTTCACGCGTCAGGTAGTATTCCCCGCCCAGGCCCAGCGGCACCGCGATGCTGGCGGGGAAATCGGCGGGGGGACGGATGCGTGCGCCATCGAAATCATCCGTCTGGTAAAATGATATTCCGGCCCCGAGTGTGGCAAAGACATTGTAGATGTGGAAGGGAAAGAAATTCACCCGTGCAGACAGGTCGAAACCGAGCAGGCTCACGCCGCTTTCGACCGCGCCGTCGCGCGCGTCCTTGAGAAACTGGAAGTCATAGAGGCGTTCGTCCACCTGTGTCCGTTCGCGACGGAATCGCAGGCGGCTCATCTCGGCGGTGAGCATCACGGTGAGTTCTGGATACACCGCGTAGCCGAGCGACAGAGCGCCGTGCATCCCCCCGAACATTCCCTCGAAATCACCCAGCAGCAGCGCGGGTCCTCCCCGCGCACCGATGTGAATGGTCTGTCCCGGAAACCGCAGCAGCGGCGTTCCGTCCAGCGAACCATCCGGCGTACCCTGCGTCGTTTGCAGCGTGGCCACGGAATCGTCCTGCACCGGCGACGGACCGTTCTGTGCATGCACTGCGGGGCAATGGAACAACAACGCGGTGACGGCCAGCGCCAGCAGTATCGGGAGCGTCACCGAAGGTCTTGCAACACGGGCCACCGCACGCGTCGCCGCACGGCCTGTAGCACACGCCATCGGCAAATACCGTGTCGCGGAAACGTCCGGAGTCCTGCTGTCGTGGGTACGCTGGTCGGTGTCGCGCATCGCGCCTGTCGCTGTTTCAGGAAAATACCGTCACATCACGTTTAATGTAGGGGTCGCAGGAAACATGCGCAACAGCAAACCGCTGGCCCACCATTTGGCTCCCGTTGTCTCCCGCTTTGCGTGACGGTAAGCTTTACATCGGACAAAAATGTTCGTATCCTTCTTATGAATTCGCTTTGGCTCCATCCCTCTCTCGTACTATCCTTGAGGACGCTCATGTGCAGAAGATTGTTCTTCCTGGCCATGCTGTCCGCTGCCGCCTTCACCGGCGGTCCGCTGCACGCGCAATCCCACGGTCCCCTCCTGTCGGTCACTCCTTCACCAGTGGACTTCGACACCGTGTTCTGCGGCACAAGCCGCTGCATGGAGGTACTGTTCCGCAACGACGGCGACACGGCACTCACCATTCAATCCTTCGACGCGCTGGTCTCTCCGTTCCAGGGCGCGCTGCCCGCGCCCCTGACCCTCGCTCCGGGAGAATCCCGCGCAGTGGAATGGTGTTACACCCCGACACGTATCATGACACGGGACAGCGTATCCGTGCGTTTTATTTCCGATAATCGCATCCCTTACTCGATAGGTTTCCTCGTCGATGTCAGTTCCTCGATGGGCGTTGCGCTGCCCGGGGCGACCACCGCCATCCAGGCCGCGCGCGCGGCGCTGGGGGGGTTCGTCGGCACCATGATGGCCGACGGTGCGCCGTCGCACGAAGGCGCGGTGTTCACCTACAGTACTTCATCGGCGTTCCGCCTGCTGCGCGGACTGACCGAACAGCGTTCGCAGGTCGAGGGAGCGCTGCCGGGCACGGCCTCGGGTCCACACGCCTGCGTCTGGCATGGGATGGACCGCGGCATCAGCCTCATGGCTGCCGCGAAACACCGTCAGGTGCTCGTCGTGGTCAACGGCAGCGAGGACGCCGGCGTGGGAAGCTGCGGCCCGTATTCGGCGCCCGGCGTGGCAAGCGCGGCGCTGGCGGCAGACATGATCGTCTGCGCGATCAGCGTCAACGGCGCGGCACAGGGGCCCCTGGCAGACATCGCCTCGCAGACAGGCGGCGTCTTCCGCAGCGTCGCCAGCGCGAGTGAACTCGCCCAGGCCATGGACGACATCGTGCTGCACCTGCAGCGTGCGGTGCAGCAGCAGCTCGTTGTACGCGGCGAAGTGGTCAGCCCCGCCCTGGCCTTTTCGCGCGACGCGCTGCTCTTCCCGACGACACGGGCGGGCGACACGGCACGCGTGACGGTCTGGCTGCGCAATGTGGGAACGGCGCCGATGGACCTCGGTCGTGTCGAGGGAGAAACGGGCGCATTCCGTCTCACGATGACGCCGCGACAGGTGCCGCCGGGTGACTCGATCGCCGCCGAGCTGGCCTACCATCCGTCCGCAGAAGGGTATGAACAAACCGCTGTCTCCGTGGCCGTCAACGGCTGCGTGCCGGGCGGGCCGGAACTGCGGCTGCATGGACTGTGCTACGAGGACAACAATCCCTCGCTCGGTCCGGTGCTCGCACATGCGCCGAGGGACATCGACGCGGGACGTTTGCCCTGCGACACGGGAGGCGAACTCATCGTGCCAATGCGCAACGCCGGCGACGCCGTGCTCGATGCATTCATGCCGCTGGTCCAACATTCACGCGTGCTTCCTCCGGCGCAGGGCAGCTGGCAGATCGCAGCGAATTCGGAAATCCCGATTTCCCTCCAGCTGCAGCCGGGAGGGGTGCCCGGACCGGACAGCTGCGGTTTCGCCGTTTCGGTGCGGACGCGGCGCACGGCAAGTACCGTCGTGCTCGTCGACGCCGCCAGTTCACTACGCGTGCCGTGGCAGGGACTGGAAGGCACAGCCATGGCGCAGCTGCTTGTTGGAGGTATCGCGTCGGGTTTGGGTAACACACCGGAAATCCGCGATAGCATGGCGGTGATTTCTGCAGGGAAAGAGAATGTCGTGACGCTGCTTGGATATACTGCGGACCGCGACCAGCTCGCCTCGCTCGCCCCCCTGCCCGGGAGCAGCGACACCACGGCACTGTTGGACGGCATCAACAGGGCGCTCGACCTGCTGTCAGGACGCGACGGCCTGCG